>CAZTDK010000132.1:0-11623 GCA_964611965.1 uncultured Binatia bacterium (SeqCode)
GTGGGGATCTGGGTGGAGAACGGCTCGCGCTACGAACGCGCCGAGCAAGCCGGCATCTCGCACTACCTCGAACACCTATTCTTCAAAGGAACGGAGCGGCGCAGCGCCGCCGAGATCGCCGAAGAGTTCGACGCCATCGGCGGCGTGCTCAACGCCTTCACCGGCAAGGAGTACACCTGCTACTACGGCAAAGTGCTCGCCGAGCACATCGGCGTGGCAGAGGATATTCTCGGCGACATCTTCCTGCATTCCAAATTCGACCCGGCGGAGATCGAGCGCGAACGCACTGTCGTTCTCCAGGAAATCATGCAGGTCGAGGACACCCCCGACGACTATGTCCACGATCTGTTCAATCTGCGCTATTGGCCGCAGCATCCGCTGAGCTTCCCGGTGTGTGGCCGCGTCGAGACCGTGCAGGGCTTCGCGCAGGCGGATTTCCTCGCGTTCATCGCGGCCCGCTACTGTCCAGACCGCGTCATCATCACCGCCGCCGGCAACATCGAACACCCGCGCGTCGTCGAATGGGCGGCGCGTGAGTTCGGCGGCATGCAGGGGCGGGCCGCAATCGTCGACGGACCGCCGCCGGTTGCCAGCCGCAGCGTGTCGTACATCGAAAAAGCGCTCGAGCAGGTCCACATCTGCATCGGCGCGCCCGGGATCTCGCAAGTAGCCGGACAGCGCTATGCCGGTTATCTCATGAATACCGCACTCGGCGGTGGCATGAGCTCGCGGTTGTTCCAAGAGGTGCGCGAGAAACGCGGCCTTGCCTATTCGGTGTACTCGTTCCTGTCGTCCTACATCGACGCCGGCTATCTCGGCATCTACGTGGGCACCAGCCCAGAGAAGGTCGAGGAGGTCGTGTCCATCATTCTCGCGGAGCTGAAAGGCTTGAAGCGCGACGGGCTGCACCCCGATGAGCTGTCGCGGGTCAAGAATCAGCTCAAGGGCAATCTGCTGCTCGGGTTGGAGACCAGCGACAGCCGCATGAGCCGCATCGCCAAGAACGAGATCTACTACGGCGCGGACGTCGCTCCCGCCGAGATCGCCGCGCGCATCGACGCGACGACCAACGACGAGATCGTCGCCCTCGCGGAGCAGCTGGTGCGCCCCGAGGCGATGGCCGTGACGTTGCTCGGGGATCTCAAAGGCAAGAGCATCGGCGAAGAGCTGCTCGACGCGGCGTAGGGACTGCGCCCGGCGTGCTTTCTAGCAGCCTGTCGGACTTGGCAGTGCCTCGCGACCAACGGGAGCGGTCCAAAGAAGAGACGCCGCCCGCAGGTCCTAGGGGCCACTCCCCGTTGGGTCGCTGCGGGCGGGCATTGGCGCGCGAACTCGATCGGCTCGCGAGTTCCTACGAGTCTCGCGTCCCTCACTTACGGTACAACCCGCGCCCGGTAATCAGCGGCAAATCGAGCGCCGACAATAGCCCTGGCGCCGCCTCGCATACCGCCGGAATCGCGTTGACCAGGCGCGTCGCGGTGAGGATCACGCCGCCCACGGCGTGATCACCGCGCTCATCTTCGAATTCCAGCTCGCAGCGTATCTTCGGAAAGCCGGTCACGATGACCCGGTAGCTGCCGTTGCCGCGCGGCCACTCGGGAACGAGGTCGTCATCGAGTCGCGTGACGTGCTCGATGACGATCGCGGCCCGGCCGGCGATCATGCCGCGCACCTCGAAGCGCATGGCCGCCAGGGTACCCGGCTCGACGGTGTGCGCACCGATCCGAATCGGCTTCACGGCCGGCCGCTTCTCGTACCACGACGTCACCGCGTCGAGCGTCACGCCCAGGCCTTCGGCGAGCAGTTGCACGCTGCCGCCCCAGGCGAACTCCAGCGTGCCCGGCGTCAGCAGCAGCGGCGTGTCGTCGAGCGGCTTCCCAAAGCCCATGGTATCGAAGAGCACCGTCGGCTGGTTGTAGGTGGCGTAGTTGATGATCTCCTGCACGCGGACCTCTTCCCAACGGCCGCACAGGCCGGTCACTGTCAGCGGCAAGAGATCGTTGGCGAAGCCGGGGTCGATGCCCGAGGTGAAACACGACGTCCCACCCGCTTGGCACGCGGCGGCGAGTTGATCGCGCAACTCGGGCACGAACGAGGCGGGATGCACCAGCGGCACCACTGAGCTCGACACCACATTCTTCCCCGCGGCGAGGATACGACACAGGTCCTGCACCGCCTCGAATGGACGCAGGTCGGCGGTGGCGGTGTAGCACACGCAATCGGCGTCGAGTCCCAGGATGGCGTCGACGTCGCTGGAGGCTCGTACGCCCACCGGCGGCACACCGCACAGCTCGCCCGCATCCTTGCCGGCTTTGGCGTCACTGTGGACGCACACACCGACCAGCTCCACATCGGGATGATCGATGAGACAACGCAGCGCAAATGTCCCGACGTTGCCGGTACCCCATTGAATGACTCGATACGTCATCTGCGCCGTGCCTCCATGCCTGTGTACCACCTACGTCAAAAGAATCACGAAAGCACGAAAGTTCGAAAGCACGAAAGGGAATGATGAGGGCCCCTTTTTCATTTCGTGTTTTCGCCCTTTCGTGTTTTCGTGATTCGCATTTGCTCGCTTCACAGCCCGGTCGGCATCTTGAACGGCCAGTTGGACGCAATCGTTCCGCCGTCGACGTCGAAGATCTTCCCGGTCACCCACGCCGAGGCGGGTGAGGCAAGATAGAGGACCGCACAGGCGATGTCTTCCGGTGTCCCAAGGCGGCCCATCGGCGTCATCGCCACCATCTGATCGCGCAGGCCTTCCGCGGCATTCAGGAACGGCGACAACGCATCGGTCTCGGTAGCCCCGACGGCCAGCGCGTTGACGCGAATGTGCGGGGCGAACTCATAGCCGAGCAGTCGCGTCATGTGCGACAGCGCCGCCTTCGCGGTGCCGTAGGCCACGAAGCCGACTTCCACCATGTGCGACAAGGCGCTGGAGATGTTCACGACCGCACCGCCGCCGCCCTTCATCATGTGTGGCGCGGCCAGCCGCGTCAGCAGGAACGCCGAGCTGACGTTGAAATGGAACGCGGCTTCGAAATCGCGCACGCTTAGATCCAACGCCGCCGTCGGCGGCGTGCCACCGGCGTTGTTGACGACGACGTCGATGCGCCCAAGCTCCGCCACGGTGCGCGCCACGACCGCCTCGACCTGCGCGGCATCGTTGACATCACACGGAAGCACGAGGGCGCGCACGCCGCGCGCACGCACCGCCGCCGCGACCTGCTCGAGGCGCTCCGGCGTCCGGGCGGCGCACACCACATGCGCGCCAACGTCGGCAAACGCCAACGCACTGGCGCGGCCGATGCCGGCGCTGGCGCCAGTCACAATGGCGACTTTGTCGGTCAAGCGAAAGCGATCGAGGATCATGGCACTCTCCCAATTTCTCGTGATGCATCCATCTATCCGGGCGGACACGTGCTGCGCAACTCGGGGCGTGTGGGCTTGACGGCCTGGGGGCTTGTGGCTCGTTCCCAGGCTCCGCCTCTGCCCGGGAACGCAGTGCCGCAGAGGCTCCGCCGCGCGTCTGTCGCACACGCGCGGACCTGGCAGCGCGCAGCGACCCAACGGGGAGCGGCCCATAGAAGAGACGCCGGCTGCAGGCCCCGCAGGCCCCTCATTGCCGTTGGACGCCGACTGCGGTATCCGAAGCGGGGGGCCTCACGAAAGGAAAACAACCATGGGTTACGCCATTTCCCACTGGCCGGATACGGATGCGCTACTGGCCAAAGCACAACGACTGGTCTCCGAACCAACGCGGCCGATTCGCCGCGACAAGATGCAGGAGTGTCTTGCGTACTTCGAAACCAAATGCGCGGGCTCGAAGGCGTCGACGGCGGCGGCGGCGAAACTGATCCCCGGTGGCGTTCAGCACAACCTGGCATTCAACTACCCGTTCCCGCTCGACATCACGCGCGCCGATGGGGCGTATCTGTGGGATATCGACGGCAACCGCTATATCGACTTTCTGCAGGCCGGCGGCCCGACCGTGTTGGGCAGCAACTACGCACCGGTGCGTGACCAGGTGATCGAGGTGCTGCGTCAGTGCGGCCCGGTGACCGGCCTGTTTCACGAGTATGAGTTGAAGCTCGCCGAGCTCATCAACCGCCTCATGCCAAACATCGAGATGTTCCGCATGCTCGGCAGCGGCACCGAGGCGTGCATGGCCGCGATCCGTGCGGCGCGCAACTTCACCGGGCTCGACAAGATCATCAAGGTGGGCGGCGCCTACCACGGGTGGAGCGACCAACTTGTCTTCGGGACGCGGATCCCCGGTAGCGGACCGTTCGAAGCCGCCGGCATTCCAGCAAGCACCCTGCAGCACACGCAGGAGATCTATCCGAACGACATCGGCGGCGAGAACGGGCTGCACGCGCTGCTCGAACGGAACAAATCGGCCGGCGGCACCGCCGCGGTCATCGTCGAGCCGCTGGGCCCGGAGAGCGGCTCACGTCCGGTGCAGCGCGACTTCAACGCCAGGGTACGCGCCCTGTGTGATGAATTTGGGGCGCTGCTCATCTTCGACGAAGTGGTGACCGGCTTTCGCATCGGCCTCGGTGGCGCGCAGGGCTACTTCAACGTCAAGCCGGACCTCACCGTGTTCGGCAAGTGCGTCGCCGGCGGCTTCCCGGCGGCGGGTGGCGTCGGCGGCCGCCGCGACATCATGTCGACCTTCTCGGCCGGCATCGGCGGTGGGCAGCAAAAGACCCTCGTCGGCGGCACACTCTCCGCGAATCCCCTGAGCGCCGCCGCCGGCTACTTCGCCATTCTGGAGATGGAACGCACCGACGCGCCGGTGCTCGCGGGACGAGCCGGCGACAAGCTGTGCGCCGGCTTGCAGGCGATCATCGAGGACCTTGACCTGCCGTTCTTCGCCTACAACCACGGCTCCGTTCTGCACCTCGAGACGCACGGCATCCTGCTGCTCGACGTCAGCGATCCGGAGTTTTTTCCCAAGTTGTCGCAGCGCCGTAAGATCGCCGAGGAGATGGGCGCCGCGTACAGCGCCGCCGGCATCATCACACTCGCGGGCAGCCGCTTGTACACCAGCATGGCCGACACGGACGACGTGATTCAGCAAGCGCTGGCCGGCTTTCGCCGCGTGTTGGAAACTGTTGAGGGCGTCGGCTGACCGGTTTGCCGCAACTGGAGCGACCGACAGGTGGCGTGATACGAGACGCAAAACTCCACGCGGCGTGAGCTGCGGAGTCAGCTCACGAGGGTGTTATGGGAACGTTCTACGCTCGGTGTAAGATCGAGAATCCGGTTGATCGCAGCCGCTCCGTGGTCATCCCCAAGCTGCTTGTCGACACGGGAAGTGAGTACACCTGGGTGTTTGAGCGCACGCTGGAACGGATCGGGATTCAACGAGAAAAAAAGGATCTCGCCTTCGTGTTGGCGAACGGCCAAGAGGTGACCCGGGCCGTGGGCTTTGCGATCGTTCGACTCCACAAGTTCTTCACGATTGACGAGGTGGTCTTCGCCGAGAAGGGCGACCTGCTCCTGCTCGGCGCCAGGACGCTGGAAGGTCTCAACCTGACGATCGACCCGAGCCGGAAGAAACTCGTCGCCGCGGGGCCGCTGCCGGCGGCGGTCGGCAGATGAGCCTGGCTGCCGCTCGCGAGCGTTGCTGCGCAGGCTGTTGACGTGCACGGCCGATAGATGTGCTGAAGCAAGCACTGCTCGAAGTGCTGACATGCCGGTCCCGCAAAGAGTTCGTGAAGTTGAAAGGGAGATCGACGAAGCCATCGGAGGTCTGCCGATCTGGCGTGCACGGCGAGAACCGCTTCTCGAGAAGACCCTTGAACTTTACAGAGACGAAGTCGAGGTCCTCCTGGTGCGCATGGCCTGTGGTGACCTGGAGCAGCTCAGGGAGTTCGAAGAGCGCCGTCGTGCCGGGGCCTTTCAAGTTATCAAGTGGGCGATGGAGTTCGGGAGCGAAAGCGGCGATGCGGTTCCGGATGTTCTTGAATTGCAGCGGCTTGTCGAACTGGGTATCTGCTACGAAGCCTTCGCTGACGCCTTGAAGCTGGCCAACTATGCCGCCGTGGTGATCGAAGTTGACGACGCCACACAAACGATTACCGTTCTTGAGGGTGGCGAGAGGACTGGCCAAGACGCCAACCCGATCAGTCATCAACGGCGGACGTTGCCCTTCAGACCGTACCCATCATTCGTGGCAGATACCGATCAGCTCACTCTCCGATGGACCGCCGGGGACTTTCGGACGACGATTCGCAACTTGGCGCCGATTGCGGCACGCGAAGAACGCGAAGTGATCACGCTTGCCGAGGGCACTCCGCTCATTTCCCGCCCTGTCATTTGCGGTGTGGGTGACACCTGGAACCGTTCTGAGCAAGCGGTCGTCGAAGATCTGACCTTGAGCCGCGAAAAGCTCCTGCGCGACAAGTGGAAGCTGACCTGCTTTTCAGAGCTTCCGATCATACAGGTCGGTCCGCGCCGACTTGCAGCCTCAAACATGCTCAAGACGCTCGCTGGTTGGGGAGACAACTACATGCCCCGAATTGCCGCACGGATCGATCCCAGGCAGTACTCGAGGGTGAGCGGCTCGAGAGAAGGCCGTATGATTCAGCGTTGCCGCGAAGCGCTGGAATCGGATAGCTGGCAGGTGACCCCGCATTACATGCTATCGGCACCTTCGAAGGAGATCGATGTCTTTGCCCAACGAGGAAGTGTGCTTCTGGTGCTCGGCTTGCGATCCATGTTGCGGCCCGAGAGTCCCTGGGAGGTGAAGAAACGTAACGACTACGTCATCGAAGCAATTGAACACACTGTGGAGGTCTTGGGACGCTTTGCTCCGCTTCCCTTCGGGTTTGTCCTCACGGACGGCTACTGTGGCGATTATGCAACCTGGGAGAAGGCAATCGCTCACGGTGTGGGCATCGGGTCAATCGAAGACATCAGCGATATCTCGCGCGACCCGTCCACCGCGTTCGACCTGCTCAAGTCTCGGGTAGGCTTCAATACCGCAGACCAAATCCAGCCACTTCCCGACTGTCAGTGCGAACTTGCCGGTTGGCATTTGCGATTGGTAGACGCACAGAGATAGCTTGCCGGAATATGCGGTGATGAGGAGCCGATGGAATAACGAACGCGCCGACCAGGGACTTGCGGCACTTCAGCATCACGAGCGAGGTTGGGCTACGACCTAACAACATGCTAGGCTTGCGCCACTTGGAGCATCGCTGATGTCGCTGCCGGCTGATCTTTCCATCTACGACCGTGACGGCCAGCTGACCGGCATCGTCGAAATCAAGAACAAGCACGGGACCTCACGGGAATGGGCCGCCAAGCTACGCAGGAACATCCTCGCACATGGCGGCTTCCGGAGTATCGACTTCTTCCTCCTGGTAACCCCGGACCATCTCTACCTCTGGAAGAGCCCCGGCGTTGAACCAAAGGCTGTCCGGCCGACGTACGAAGTCGACGCGCAGCCCCTTCTTGAACCGTACTTCAAGGGGACCGCGGTTGATCCAAGTACAATCAGCGGAGCGCCCTTTGAAATCGTCGTAGCCGCCTGGTTAGCTGACTTGGTCCGCTCTCCACCGGAGTCAAAGAAGCTCGCCGAGCAACACTGCTGGCTGGTAGAGTCCGGATTTCTCGCGGCCATCCGCAATGGCCGCATCGCATACGAAGCCGCGGCTTGAACGTCTACGTCGAATCCAACTTCGTTCTCGAGCTTGCGCTGGTCCAAGAGGAACACACCAGCTGCGAGGAAATCTTGCGCCTTTCCGAGCGGGGCAACGCGCGACTGGTCATCCCGGCGTACTCATTTGCTGAACCCTACGAGACCCTTGTGCGGCGTCGCGGGCAGCGCAAACGGTTGAAGGACAACCTCGATGAGGAACTGAAACAGTTGTCACGGACCGCGACGTATTCTCAGCGGTTGAGCGGATTTGAAGATCTCACCAAGGTGCTGATCGACAGTGCTGACGGGCAGGACAAACGCCTGGCGCAGCTACGAGCGAGGCTTCTGAAGGCCGTTGAAGTCATTCCACTCGACGTGTCCATTCTAGCTGCGGCAACGCGCTACCGAGCACGACACGATCTCTCCTCACAGGATTCCCTTGTCTATGCCTCCGTCCTCTCGCACCTTCCACCATCCGGCGCACGTGAAAGTTGTTTCCTCAACAAGAACTCCAAGGACTTTGACGATCCGGACATCGTCGCGGAGTTGAAGCAATACAACTGCAAACTCATGCCGCGCTTCGATGATGGCCATAGGTACATTCGGGCTGTGGCGGCGAGGGGGCCCAGCTGACCACCCCCAACCGATACATCCTCGCCGTCGACCTCGGCACCTCGGGCTGCAAAGCCGCGCTGGTGTCCACGGACGGCAAGGTCGTCGCCTGGGAATTTGCCGCGGTGGAGACGCTGCTCTTTCCCAACGGCGGCGCCGAGCAGGACCCGCACGCGTGGTGGAACGCCTTCCTGCGCGTCGCCAAACGCTTGATCGAGCGTGGCCTGGTGGCGGCGCGCGATATCGTCGCGGTCTGCTGCAGCACGCAAGGCGAGTGCACCGTGCCGGTGGATGCAGCGGGGCAGCCGTTGATGAACGCCATCCTGTGGATGGACGCGCGCGGCGCGCCGCACCTCAAGGCACACATGCGCGGCGCGATCACCATCGCCGGCTACGACCCGCTCCGCCTGTGGCGCTGGATTCAATTGACCGGCGGCGCTCCGTCGCTCGCCGGCAAGGATCCCGCGGCGCACATGCTGTACATCAAGAACGAGCATCCCGACATTTACGCGCGCACGGACAAGTTCCTCAATGCGCTCGATTACCTCAACTTGCGGCTCACCGGGCGCTGTGTCGCCACCTACGACTCGATTCTGACCTCATGGGTCACCGACAACCGTGATCCCTCCAACGTGGCATACAGCGACCTGCTGCTGCGCGGCAGCGGCATCGCGCGCGACAAGTTCCCCGCGATCGTCAAGTCCACCGACGTCATCGGAACAGTGCGGCCAGAGGTCGCCGCAGAGATCGGACTCGGCGCGGAAGTCGTTGTCGTCGCCGGAGCCATCGACAACACGGCCGCCGCCATCGGCTCGGGTGCGGTACGCGACTTCGAGACGCATCTGTACATCGGCACATCGTCGTGGCTCGCGGCACATGTGCCCTTCAAGAAAACCGACATCGTCTCGGCGCTCGCTTCGGTCCCGTGCGCGATACCCGGCCGATACCTGCTGACCGCGCTGCAGGCCACGGCGGGCGGCAATCTCACGTTCCTGCGTGACAAGATCCTCTACCACAAGGACGAGTTGCTGCAGGAGGCCGAGCTGCCGAACGTTTATCAATTGATGGACCGCATCGCCGAGCGTACGCCCGCCGGCAGCAACGGCGTGCTCTACCTGCCGTGGATCTACGGCGAGCGCGCGCCCATCGAGGATTCCGCAGCGCGCGCCGCAATCTACAACCTGTCGCTGGAGAACTCGCGGGAAGACATCATCCGCGCCGTCCTTGAAGGTGTCGCGCTCAACACGCGGTGGCTGCTGCAGCCGTTCGAGAAATTCGTCGGACGCGCGCTCGAGCGCATCAACATTGTCGGCGGCGGCGCGAGCTCGGCCGTGTGGTGCCAGATCTTCGCCGACGTCCTGCAGCGGCCGGTCCGCCAGGTCAAGGACCCGATCCAGGCGAACGTGCGGGGCGCCGCCTTCATTGCCGCCGTCGGCCTGGGCGTGCTGTCGTATGACGATGTCCCGGCCTGTACCGCATACCAGCGTGACTACGAGCCAACGCCCGCACACCGTACCGTCTACGACGCTGCCTTCCGCGAGTTCGTCACCATCTATCGGCGGAACAAATCGATCTTCCGGCGGCTCAACAGCGGCCGCAGGCCCTGAAGTAGCCGCCGGTCGGACTTGGAAGCCCGCAGCGACCCAACAGGGGGGGCGGCCAAAGAAGAGACGCCGCCCGCAGGGCCGCCGGCCTCGCGATCGCAAATAGTCCCGTGCAGCGCAGCGAGTCGGGATTTCGCAACGGCACCCTATAGCGACCCAACGGGGAGCGGGCCATAGAAGGGACGCCGGCCGCAGGCCCTAGCGGAGGCCGTAGCGTTCGAGCTTGTCGATGAGGCCGCGACGTGACAGACCGAGCTCGGTGGCAGCGCGTGTCTGGTTGCCGGCATGGCGCTCCAGCGCGTCGCGGATCAACTGCGACTCGAAGCGTTCGACGGCGGTGCGTAGCGAGCCGCCGTTGCTCGTCGTCGGCCGCGCCGCGCCAGCGAAACGTTCGGACAGCAGCTCGGGCGTGATGTAGTCGTCGGCGTCCGCCAACGCGAAGGCGCGTTCGACTTCGTTTTCGAGCTCACGCACGTTGCCGGGAAACTCATAGGCGCTGAGGAGCCCGACCGTCGCGGGCGTGAATCCGCACACCCGCTTGCCGTGTCGCTGCACGAGTTGATCGAGAAAATGCTGCGCCAGGATCGGGATGTCGTCGCGACGCTGGCGTAACGGCGGGGTCGGAATCGTGAAGACGCTGAGCCGGTAGAACAGATCCTTGCGGAACAGGCCGGCCTCGACATCTTTCTGCAGATCGTGATGGGTGGCCGCAATGATGCGCACGTCGACCGTGATCGGTGTGTTATCGCCGACACGCCGGATCTCACCTTGATCGAGCACCCGCAGCAGGCGCATCTGTAGCTCCGGTGGGCAGTCGCCGATTTCGTCGAGGAATAACGTGCCGCCGTCCGCCACCTCGAACAGCCCCGGTCGATGTTCCGTCGCACCCGTGAAGGCCCCGCGACGGTGGCCGAACAGCTCGCTGGTCAGCAGCTCGGGAGCGAGCGCGGCGCAATTCTCGCTGACGAACGGCTTGTCGGCGCGCGGTCCGTTGTAGTGGATGGCGCGGGCGATCAGCTCCTTGCCGGTGCCGGTCTCGCCGGTAACCAGCACGGTCGTATCCAAGCCAACGACGCGCTCGACCAGATCTAATGTGCGTTGCAGTGCGGCACCCGTGCCGACGATATCCTCGAACCGGTAACGCCCGCGGGCTTCGCGCTTCAGATGCACGTTCTCGACCCGCAAGCGTTCGTTGGCCGCGCGGAGCTCCTCTTGCAAGCGGCGGTTATCCCTGGCCAGCCGGTGCACGTCGAGCCCCTGGCGCACGATGCCGAGCAGCTCGTCCTTGTTCCACGGCTTGGTCAGATAGCGGTAGACCCGTCCGGCATTGATGGCATCGATCAGCGACTCGATATCCGTGTAGCCGGTGAGGATGATGCGGATCAAATCGGGATAGGGTTCCACGGTTTTCTGAATGAGCTCCGTGCCGCTCATTCCCGGCATGCGTTGATCGATGATCGCAAGCGCGATCTCGGGATGCGCCGCGAGCAACTCCAGCGCCGCAGTGCCGTCGGTGGCGGTGTGCACGCTGTAGTCCATTCCCAGTGTGATGCGCAGGAGATTCACGCTTGCCGGCTCGTCATCGACCACGAGTACCGCTTGCGGAATCGTCGCGGCGGGCTGCTGATCGCTGGATGACACGGCGTTATCGTCAGTAGTCGATTTGGTGGGTCGGCGTCAAAGCGACGGCGACGGTTGGTCAATCGGCAGGCGGATGGCGAACTTGGTGCCCTCGCCCAGTTGCGATTCGATGTGG
>CAZTDK010000133.1:0-11532 GCA_964611965.1 uncultured Binatia bacterium (SeqCode)
CCCGCCCGCCGCCGGCGCTGCCAGGTGATCAGAAAGCCGAGGGTGGCGAAGAAACCCGGCGATATGACCACGGCGATCCAGAAGAGGAGATGCCCCTGCGTTGCCGTGAGCGAAATCGGCGACAACGAGCTGCGTGGCAGGCCCTTGTGGCGCACCGCAACGAGCTCCTGATCTTCCGCCAGGACACCGAGGCTGCTCATGAACAGATCCTTGTTGCCCAATAAGTTGAGGTAGAGATTGCTGGCGAAGTCAGAGTCGCCGAAGACGATCATACGACTGACCTTGCCATTCTCGGGCCCGCTGGCAGGGTCACCGTCGGTGGCCGCCGGAGCGTTGGTCACCATGACGCCGACCGGCAGGGGGCCCGGCTTGTCTATTTCGCGGCGAAACTGCGGGGTGCCTTCAGGTACCGTGCCGCCGCCAATGCGCGCCCAGCTTTCGTTACCGGTGAGCGCGAGCAGCATGACGTGGACGCCGGCGGGGGCATCTTCCATCGGGACCACGGTACGCGCCACTGAGAAGACCGCCGCGGTGTCGAGATTCTTGCGGAACGTTCGTTCGTCGAAGATCGGCACCCGCGGCATGAAGCTGTCGGCACCGTACAGCCGGTTGCGCTCGTCGACAACCAGATCATCACCCGCGCGCACCCCGTAGCGCGCCAGGAACTGGACTACCGACGGGGCTGCTCCCGGGTCGACCATCAGCATGAGGCGTCCGGCGTTGTCGAGGTAGCGTGAGAGCTGCTCCGCTTCTCCCGGCAACAGGTCCTGGGTCGGGCCTGCCAGGAGGACGGCGGTACACTCGGCAGGGACGCCGCCGGGCGGCACGGTCTGGAGGGTCCGGATGTCGAAGCCATCCTTCTCAAGTGCTTTGGCGACCTCACTGTATCCCGTTCGATCGGACGGGTCTTGCGGGCTGTGCTCGCCGTGACCGGTGAGGAAGCACAGCGTGCGTTGCTCATGACGGGTGAGGCGCAGCAGCACGTTGATGATCTCCTCTTCGTCGATGCCTTTCAGCTCATGCACCTTCCCGTCGGCTTCAAGCACGCCGGTGTTGAAGCTCCCAATGCCGTATTTCTTGGCCAGACCCGGCTCGCGGTCGAGGTCCAACAAGCGGAAGGTGATGTTCGGCGACGCGGCGGCAAACAACTCCAAGACGTCTTCCATCTGTCGCCGCTGCTCGTGTTCCTGCGCGTTGTAGAAGGCAATGATGTGGACCGGAACCTGCAAGTGTGCGGCAATCCGCTCCGACTCGTCCGACAACACGAAGCTCTGGGTCGGGGTAAGGTCGAAGCGGCGATTGTGGCGCTCCGCGAGAACCAGCAGGAATGCAAACAAGACGGCTGCTAAAACGACCTGGATCGCCAGCAGCACGGCGTGCCTGGCCGATTGGCCGACGCGCGCGATCAACTGCGCCGGCATGCTCAGCGCACCCCGCGCCACTTGCGTACGCCAAGTGATTCCAAGGTGAGGAACAGGAAGAACAGCACAAACAAGGTAAAGAACGCCACGTCTTGCGTGTCGATCACGCCACGGGAGAAGTTGAAGAAATGATCGAAGAGCGACAGGTGGAGCAACACCTGAATGATCTGTTGGTCGGCGACCTCCTCGTTCCAGGTGAGAAACCAGAAGAACACGAGGATGCCATAGGTTGCCATGGCGCTAATCACCTGGTTCTCGGTGAGCGAGGAGATGAACAGCCCGCAGGCGATGAATGCGGTGCCCAGCAGAAAGATTCCCAGGTACGCGGCCAACAAGGGTCCAGGATCGAAGTGATAGAAGCGATAGAAGATCAGCGGATTCAGCGCCGTGGGCAGCAGCATGATGATGAAGAAAATCCAGCAGGCCAGGAACTTCCCGACGACGATCTCGCCGTCGCGCACCGGGTAGGTCCACAAAAGCTCGATGGTGCCGAGCTTCTTCTCTTCGGCGAACAAGCGCATCGTCAGCAGCGGCAGCACCAACAGCATGCACAGGCGCATGTCGAGGAAGACGTACTGCCACAGGCCGGTGGGCAGCACGTAGCCGCCGTAGAGCACGAAGAAGATCAGATCACTGTAGAAGAAGTAGCCGCTCAATAGCAGGAAGATCGCCAACAGGATGTAGGCGATGTAGGAGCTGAAGTAGGAGCGCAGCTCACGCCGACAGACGACCAGTGACTTCATCGTGGGTGACGGGCGTAGCGGGTGCGGGTTCGGCAACCAGGCTGAGGAAGATATCTTCGAGGGACAAAAACACCGGCCGCAGCTCCAGGAGCGGCCACTGCGCGGCGGAAATCGCCGCCGCCAGCTCGGCGCGCAGGTCGCGGTCCTTCTCGGTCGTTACCACGAACGCCGAGCCGCCTTCCGCGGCATCCAGCGCCGCGTCGACCTGGAGCACGCCTGGGATGGCACGCAGCCGGCTGGCGACGACATCCGCGGCGGCGCGGACTTCCAGATGGATCTGCGAGGTGTGCCGCAGCCGCTGGTTGAGATTGCGCGGCGTATCCACGGCCAGGATACGCCCGTGGTTGATGATGATGACGCGATCGCAGGTGGCCTCGACCTCCGACAGAATATGCGTCGACAGGATCACGGTGCGCTCGCCGCGCAGATGGCGGATCAGCCGGCGCACCTCGGCCACCTGCTCCGGGTCGAGGCCGGCCGTCGGCTCGTCGAGGACCAGCACCCGGGGCTCACCCACCAGTGCCTGCGCGATGCCGACGCGCTGGCGATACCCCTTTGACAGGGTGCCGATCAGGCGCCGCGCCACATGCACCACGCCACAGCTGCTGAGCGCCGCATCGATGGCGGTGCGCCGGTGGGAAGGCGCGATCCCCTTCATTTCCGCCACGTAGCGCAGGTATTCGCGCACCGTCATGTCGAGATAAAGCGCAACGCGTTCTGGCGCATAGCCGACGACCCCGCGGGCGCGTAACGAGTCGGCGACGACGTCGTAGCCCGCGACGATCGCGTGCCCGCTGGTGGGTGGAAAGACGCCGCATAGGATGCGCATGGTCGTGCTCTTCCCGGCGCCATTGGGGCCCAGAAAGCCGACGATCTCGCCGCGCGCCACCTCAAAAGAAACGTCGCTGATCGCGTTCAGTGCGCCGAACTGCTTGGTGAGATGGCTGGCTTGAATCATGCGCTGGGCGATCCTAGTTGAGCCGCGCCGGGGGCTCAATACGCGCCGCGAGATGGTGCCGGGTTTCGCTAGTTGCGTCCAGCCCCGCGTTGGGGCACAACCACAGCGCGGTCCTGTCGACGGGGCGCGCGAGCAAATCGGCCCGCGACGACGAGAGGAGTTACACGGCATGCAATTCGGCATCTTTTACGAGCATCAGATCCCGCGTCCGTGGGGCAAAGGTGACGAGCATCGGCTGCTCAAGGAAGCCCTCGAGCAAGTGGAGCTCGCGGATCGTCTTGGCATCGAGTACGCCTGGGAGGTCGAGCATCATTTCCTGGAGGAGTACTCGCACTCGTCGGCTCCCGAGGTATTCCTCGCTGCCTGCAGCCAACGCACGAAAAACATCCGCCTCGGTCATGGGATCGTACAAATGCCGCCCAACTTCAACCATCCGGCGCGGGTTGCGGAACGGATCGCCACGCTCGACCTGGTGAGCGACGGCCGCGTCGAGTGGGGCACCGGCGAGGCCAGTGCCCGCCAGGAGCTCGAAGGCTTCAAGATCAACTACATGGAAAAGCGCGACATGTGGCTGGAGACGACGCGCGAGACGGCGAAGATGCTTTGCATGGAGCCGTACCCCGGCTACAAGGGTAAATACTTTTCGATGCCGCACCGTAACGTGGTTCCGAAACCGTTGCAGACGCCGCATCCGCCCATGTGGGTCGCATGTTCCAACCGTGACACCATTCGCCTCGCCGCGCGCCTCGGTCTCGGCGCGCTCACCTTCGCCTTCGTCGATCCGAGCGAGGCCAAGTACTGGGTGGACGAGTACTACACGACCTTCAAGAACGAGTGTGAGCCCCTGGGCCGAGCCGTGAATCCGAACGTCGCCATGGTGACCGGTTTCATGTGTCATGAAGACAGTCAGGTGGCCGTACAGCGCGGCCTCGAAGGTTTTCACTTCTTCGGGTATGCCCTGGCGCACTACTACATTACGGGCACCCATGTTCCCGGCCGCTTCAACATCTGGGAAGACTTCAAGCAAAAGGGTCCGAACATCGGCGGTCCCACCGGCGGCATCGGCAACCCGGACGAGGTGCGCGCCAACCTCGAGAAGTTCGAGGACATGGGCGTCGACCAGGTCATCTTCATTCAACAGGCAGGGAGGAACAAGCACGAGCACATCTGCGAATCGCTCGAGCTGTTCGCCGACCGCGTGCTGCCTGCCTTCAAGGCGCGTCACGCAGCACGCCAGCAGCGCAAAGCCGAGGAGCTCGCGCCCTACATTGAGACGGCGATGCAGCGTATGCCGCCGCTTCCCACTCTGAATCCGGTGCCCGAAGTGGATGCCTATCCGGTGATGATGCAAAAGATGGGTGCGACGATCACCGACGAAACCATCGGCCAGAAACTTGCGGGCTCGGTCGCCGGAGCGCTGTCGTAGATCGCGAGCCGCGCCTCTTCCAATGGCCTGGCGGACTTGGCAGTTCGCAGCAACCCGACGGAGCAGGCAGGAGCGGACGTCGGTCGCCGGGCAGGGGTTGCCCAGGCCCGCTCGCGCAGGTAGAGAGACAGTAGCTCGACACACAAGGAGGAAACCACATGGCGATCAAAGCTGGTGAGAGCTTGCCGCTCGATCTGAAGCTGAAGGAAATGGGTGAAGGTGGACCGAAGGATGTCAGCGTGGGCGATATCTTCAAGGGGAAGAAGGTCGTCTTGTTTGCGGTGCCGGGAGCCTTTACGCCGACGTGCTCGATGAAGCACCTCCCCGGTTTCCTGGAACAAGCCGGCGCCATTCGCGCCAAAGGTGTGGACGAAATCGTCTGCCTGTCGGTCAACGATGCTTTTGTGATGGGTGCCTGGGGTAAGGCAAACAGTGCCGCGGGCAAGGTGCGCATGATCGCCGATGGGAATGGCGATTTCACCAAGGCCGTTGGCTTGTCCCTCGACGCCAGCGGCTTCGGCATGGGCGCGCGGTCGCAGCGCTATGCCATGATCGTCAATGACGGAAAGGTCTTGGAGCTGCTCGTTGAGCCAGGACCTGGCTTAAACCTCTCGAGCGCCGAGTCGGTGCTGGGCAAGCTCTAAGAGACGACCGACAACAGACTGACCGACAACGGACGGCAGAGTTCCCGTCTGTTGTCGGTCATCTACTCTTCCCCCTTCCGGCCGGGGGCGTATTTGATGATCTCGGCCTTTTCCAAAGTCACCAAGCCGCCGCCGCCGGCGGCTTCCATGAGGGCGTCGAGCTCGGGGAGGGCAGCCAGCACTTTTTCCTCGGTATCGACGATTTCGATGAGCAGAGGCAGATCTTCCGAGAGCCGCAGAACTTTGGTGGTGTGGATGCGGCTGGTGGCTCCGAAGCCTTCGATGCCCCGCCAGACGGTGGCGCCCGCCAACCCCAGCTCGCGTGCCTTCAGGACGATCGCCTCGTAGAGCGGCCGGCCCTGACAGCGGTCTGACTCACCCACGAAGATGCGGAGCAGCTTGCCCTCTCCAGTGATTTTCATTGGCGATCTCCCTCAGACTCGCGACGGTAAGACACGAAGACACGAAAGCTGGAAAACCACGAAATAATCGAGCAGACCATAAGAATACGGCCGCCGGCGCTCACAGTAAGCGCACGGCGGCGCTTCCCAACCAGACGGCGCTCAGGCAGCTGACGAGCGATGCGGTAATGTTCGCGATGCCGGCTACGACACTGCCGTCGCGCAGCAAAGCGAGGGTTTCGTAACTGAACGTCGACATCGTCGTAAACCCGCCGCAGAAGCCGGGACCGAAGAAGAGACGGGCGTTCGGGCTGATCAGATCGCGCTCGAAGGACAGGGCGAGGACAACGCCAAGGATGAAGCTGCCGAGAATATTGACGGCCAACGTGCCGGCCGGGAAGTCGGTGCCGTTCCAGCGTTGGACCACGCCCGCGAGCCAGTAACGAGCCATCGACCCAAGGAAGCCGCCAATCCCGACTACGAGTGCTCGCTGCATACGCCCCTAGCGACCAACGGGAGCGGACCCTGGATGAGACGCCGGGCGCAGCCCGGTGTGAAGGAAAAGGCGGCGAGCGGATTCGAACCGCTGCATAAAGGTTTTGCAGACCTCTCCCTTAACCACTTGGGTACGCCGCCGCGCAGGCTCTCGTTAGCACATGGGTACGCGGATGCAAGACGTTGCGGTGGTTGGTAGTCGGGTCTAGACCCCACTACCCGGTGGTTCAGATCCGCTGAGCTTGGTAGCTGGCGGCGTGGGCGACGTAGTTGAGTGCCGATTCCCTGAGGTGAGCCAGCTCGTCGGGGCGCAGTGCACGGACCACCTTCGCCGGGCTGCCCATGACCAGATGTTGCGGGGGAACCGTCGTGCCCGGTGTCAGGAGCGAGCCGGCGGCGATCAGGCAGTCGTCGGCGATCTCCACCCCGTCCAAGACAATGGCCCCGATACCAATGAGGCAGCGGTTGCCCACCCGGCAGCCGTGCAAGACCACGGCGTGTCCGACGGTGACGTCATCACCAATGATGGTGGCCCAGCGGCCGCCGGTGACGTGCACCGTCGAGTTGTCCTGGATGTTCGTGCGTGCGCCGATGCGCACGGGATGCACATCGGCGCGGATGACGACGTTGAACCACACGCTCGACTGTGCCGCGATCGTCACGTCGCCGATCAGCCGTGCGCTCTCTTGTATGTACGCCGTGGGATCGGTGCGTGGGCTGTGCCCGCGATACGCAATCAGCATGCGACGGACGCTACCGAAATTGTCGGCACGGCTCAATTGCCCCTGGCGCGCTCGCGTTATGGCAACCACAACATATGGTGTGAGACGGTTCCTGCTTGCCAGACCGGTAGCGCTTTGCTAAAGGAACGCATGGTTCACGACAAATCGGACGACGCAGCGATGCCGAGGCCCATCCGCGACTGGCGCAGATGGGCCTGCGTGTTTGTGGAGACGGCGCGGACGCCAGGCGGCGCCTCCGCTTGGAGGTAGCGATGTTTACCTACGACATGCCGGAAGGGTTCACGTTCGACGACGTGTTGCTGGTGCCCGCCGAGTCGGACTTCCTGCCGCGCGACGCTGACTGCAGCACGCAGCTGACACGACAGATTACGCTGAAGATCCCGTTGGTCAGCGCCGCGATGGATACGGTCACCGAATCGCGCACGGCGATCGCCATGGCGCAGGAGGGCGGCATCGGCGCGATCCACCGCAACCTCAGCGTGGATCAACAGGCGCTCGAAGTTGAGAAGGTCAAGAAATGGGAAAGCGGCATGATCCTCGACCCGGTGACCGTCGCACCGGAGCAGCGCATCGCCGACGCGCTCGAAGTCATGCACCGCTACCACATCTCGGGGGTGCCCGTGACCAAAGACGGACAACTGGTCGGCATCCTGACCAACCGTGACTTGCGTTTCGAGAAGCGGCTCGACCGCAAGGTCGGCGAGGTCATGACGAAGGAGAACCTGATCACCGGCCGCCCCGGCATCGAGCTCGAGGAAGCCAAGGAGATCCTGCACGCCAATCGGATCGAAAAGCTGCTCATTGTCGACGGCCAGAACCGATTGAAGGGTCTGATCACCGTGAAAGACATTCAGAAGGCGGCGCAGTTCCCCAACGCGTGCAAGGACCAGTTCGGCCGCCTGCGTGTGGCGGCGGCCATTGGCACCGGCGAGGACACGGATCAGCGCGTCGCGCGTCTGGTGCGCGCCGGCGCCGACGCCGTCGTGATCGATACGGCACATGGGCACTCCGCGGCGGTAATCGAGACGGTCCGCAAGATCAAAGCCGCGCATCCCGCGATGGAGGTGGTTGCCGGCAACGTGGCAACGACCGACGGGGCGCGTGCTCTGGCGCGCGCCGGAGCGGACGCGATCAAGGTTGGCATGGGACCGGCGTCGATTTGCACCACCCGAGTCATCTCCGGTGTCGGCGTGCCGCAGCTCACCGCCATCGCTGAATGCGCCAAAGTGGCGAACGACTATGGGATTCCGGTGATCGCCGACGGCGGCATCAAGTACTCCGGTGATATCAGCAAAGCGCTGGCGGCGGGCGCGCACTCGGTGATGATCGGCGGCTTGATCGCGGGCACCGAGGAAAGTCCGGGCGAAACCATCCTGTACCAGGGCCGCACCTACAAGCTTTATCGCGGCATGGGCTCGCTCGAAGCCATGCGCGATCGTGAAGGGAGCCGCAACCGCTATATGCAGGACGACGAGTCCGAGCAGATGAAGCTCGTCCCCGAAGGCATCGAAGGCCGCGTCCCCCACAAAGGGTCGTTGTCGTTCATCGTCACCCAGCTGGTGGGCGGCTTGAAGGCGGGCATGGGCTATTGCGGCTGCCGGACCATTGCGGCGCTGCACGAAAAGGCCCGCTTCGTGCGCGTCTCCAACGCCTCGCTCCAGGAGAGTCACATTCACGATGTCTTCATGACGAAGGAACCGCCGAATTACCGGAGGGAATAAGGAAGAGCGGTTACGCGGTTAGCGGTTTCGGGCTAACCTTTTAACCGCCTAACCGCCAACCGCGTAACCGCCTATGATTTTAATTCTCGACTTCGGTAGTCAGTACACGCAACTGATCGCACGGCGCGTGCGCGAGCTGCACGTGTATTGCGAGATTCATCCGTACGCATTGCCGCTCGAACGCATCACGGCCCTGCAGCCGCAGGGCATCATCCTCTCCGGCGGGCCGTCGAGCGTGTACGAGGAAGGGGCGCCGCTGCCGGCGCGCCAGGTGACCGATCTCGGCCCCCCGGTGCTTGGTATCTGCTACGGGATGAACGTGCTGAACCTTTTCGGCGGAGGCGAGGTGGGCCGCGCGCCCCGGCGCGAGTATGGACCGGCTGACCTCATCGTCGATGATGCGCGCGACCTGTTCGCCGGCTTCGAGCACGGCACCGTCCCGGTGTGGATGAGCCACGGCGACAAGATGGAGTCGCTGCCGCGCGGCTGGCAGGTGCTGGCCCACAGCGCCAACTCGCCGATCGCCGCTATCGCCGACCCCGAGCGCCGCCGTTTCGGCGTCCAGTTCCATCCCGAGGTGGTGCATACGCCGCGCGGCAAGGAAGTGCTGGCCAACTTTCTCTTCCGCGTGTGCAAGGTCAAGGCCGACTGGACGATGGAGAACTTCGTCGAACGCGAGACCGCGCACATCCGCGAACGTGTCGGTCGAGCCGGCGTCGTCTGTGCGCTGAGCGGCGGGGTTGACTCCACGGTGACCGCCGCGCTGGTGCATCGCGCCATCGGCGATCAGCTCACGTGTATCTTCGTCGACAACGGCGTGCTGCGGCGCGATGAAGCGCAGCGCGTCATGGACTTTCTCCGCGACGCATTTCACTTCCGTATCAAGGCCGTCGATGCCGGCGCGCGTTTCCTCAAGCGGTTAGCCGGCGTCGAAGATCCGGAGCAGAAGCGGCGGATCATCGGCGGGACCTTCATCGACGTGTTCGAAGAAGAGGCGCGCGCGCTTGCGGATGCGAAATTCCTGGCGCAAGGCACGTTGTATCCGGACGTCATCGAGTCGGTGTCGTTCAAGGGCCCATCCGCCACCATCAAGAGCCATCACAATGTCGGCGGGCTCCCGGAGCGCATGCACTTCCAGCTCATCGAGCCGCTGCGTGAGCTGTTCAAGGATGAAGTCCGCGAGCTCGGCGCCGTACTCGGCATTCCGCCGCGCATCGTCGGCCGTCAGCCGTTCCCGGGGCCAGGCCTGGCCATCCGTGTCATCGGCGAGGTCACCGCCGAGCGCGTCGCGGTGCTGCAGAATGCGGAAGCCATCGTCGACGAGGAAATCCGCGCGGCTGGGTTGTATGACAAGCTGTGGCAGGCGTTCGCGGTGCTGCTCCCGGTGAAGACCGTCGGCGTCATGGGCGACGCGCGCACCTACGAGAATGTCGTCGCCCTGCGCGCCGTCGAGAGCGTCGACGGCATGACTGCAGACTGGGCGCGTTTGCCGGGTGATCTGTTGGCGAGGATCTCGAGCCGGTTGATCAACGAGGTGCGCGGCGTCAATCGGGTGGTGTACGATATTTCGTCGAAGCCGCCGGCGACGATTGAGTGGGAGTAGTAACTCCGAGGGGCAGAAACAAAGAGAACTGTACTTTCAGACCTATGAGTTCAAGGTCGAAGGACGAGCTGATCGCTCTGCTACGGCAAACGGCGGCGAGAAATGGCGACCGACCGTTAGGCGCCGTTGCATTCTATCGGAAAGCTGGTGTCGCCAAAGAGGACCTCTGGAACGTTGGGCTCCGTTCGTACGGTGACCTTTGTGAGCTTGCTGGGTTCCGGCGGAATCGCCTGCAAGGGCCCATGGATCCTGATCAGTTGCTTGAGAAGCTCGCATTTCTCGCGGCTAAGCTTCAGCGATGGCCAGACAACACGGATCGCAAGATAGCTCACCTCAGTGACCCTACGTTTCCCAGCTACGAAGCGTACCGAACGGCACGAAACAAGCGCGGATCGCTTGAGCAACAACTCTTGGACTGGTGCAGTACGCGACCGCAATATTCCGAGGTCCAGCGAGCAGTAGAAGCTAGACTCGCTCAGTCAGGAAACCACTCGGAAAGGGCTCAGCTCCGCAAAGTTGTGAACGGCTACGTGTATCTCTTCCGGTATGGGAACCACGGCCGCGACTACAAGATCGGCATGTCCGAAGACGCGTCCAGGCGCCATTCTCAACTCTCTGCAGTGTTCCCCGGTCAGCTTCCAGTCGTGCACGTGATTGAAACGGACGATCCGCGCGGCATCGAGCAGTATTGGCATCAGCGGTTCGAGGCCAAGCGCATTGAAGGCAAGAAAGAGATCTTCCGTCTCGATCCTCTGGACATTGCTGCATTTAGGAGTCGAAAGTATCAGTGAGCCCGCTCAAGGACAGCCATAGCTCCCGAAACGCCACCGGACAGTCACCCTGCTCGTCTAGCCCCATCGGCGAGGTGCCGCTGGTCCAGAGCTTGACGGACAAATGTCTTGATCAGCGCCTGGCGGCTGATCTGCAATGCGGCGGCTTCGAGGTCAATTTCGGCCAAGAGATCTGCTGGGAAATTGACTTCAACGGTCTGCATCGGGGACATCATGCGGCCACGATTTGTGAAGAAACCGGAAACGTCCTTCCCCTGTTCGGCCAACCGGGCGATCCGCTCAGCTGGGACAGGAGCCTTACTTCGACGATGCGCTTTCATAGATTTCCTCTTCTTCGCTTGTTGCCTTCCAGAACGTCACGAGATGGTAATATTCGCCATCGGCATCTTCACGATATTCGAAAATTACAGACTACAGTTTCCCTCGCACCCAGCCGATCGCACGGAACTGCTCAGGGGCATCGGATCGCTGATCAAGGTAGTACGGATGTCGCCAGATCTCGCCGCGTCGTGGATTGCGCCGCAGCGCGACGCTTTTCTTGGCGTCGAACTCGAAACGCACGCGCGTCTGCTTACCACACCCCAAC
>CAZTDK010000134.1:0-11521 GCA_964611965.1 uncultured Binatia bacterium (SeqCode)
TTCTCCAGTGCGTCGCGCAGCGTCCACGTGACACCGTAGTGTTCCGGCCGGCCAAGAAACTCGTTGGTCCAGCGCCATGCCGCCATCAGCGCGTCCTGATCAGAAGCGGTGGCGGGAATCGTATCGGCGGCGTCGAGCAACTGCGGCTGAAAGCGATCGGCCCATTCGAGCCCGGCAAATGAGTGCCCACGGTACATCAGCGAGCTCATCAATTCTCCAATCGTTGCGTGGGGGTGAATGGCGTCGAGCCGCTGCAGGACCAAGGACTCAGCGGCCACCGTGTCCGCTGTTTGCGCATGGAAAAGCATGCCGATCAAATAGCTGTGCTCAAACGGACTGCGGGCCGCCTGCTCCCATGTCGCTTGGTTCGCGGGTGACAGGACACTCTCGAGCCGCAGGTAGACTTCGCGTACGCCGGGCGGCACCCACAACGAACCGGCCGTCAGATTGCGATCGCCCGCGATCTCCTCCTGGCGAGCCGACGGCATCGAGAACAACCGCTCGGCTTGACGCTCGACCTCGTAATAGTTTCCGCTGCCGTTGAGGCTCAGGGTCCCCGCGGGGAACATGCTGATCGCGGTCATCGGATCGTAGGGACCCGGTATCGTTTGGGGCGATTGGAACATTTCGGCGCAGTCATTCTGAAAGCGCAGCGCCAGCAGCTGATTCTCGACCAGGAACCCGAGCCAGCGGTGCAGGTCATCCAGCGAGAACGCGGCCGCCGCCAGCTCACCCGCCCAGCGTTTGGTTCCCGTGAGGTCCTTCGCCGCGACGGCGCGATCCAGCTCACGCAGGCAGTAGCTTGGCCAATCGTCGCCGGCCGTGACCCCCACCGGATCGACGCCGTCCGGCCACCGCGTCCAGGAGCTCACGATCGCGGCGAACCGCTGCGCGTTCTCGGCCAGCTCGTGCGCATGCAGCGCCACGGGTTCGTTGAGCACCGCTTCATTTTCCAGGTACGACTTGAGCCTTCCCTGATGCCACGCGAAATCCACCTGCGGCGACGTGTTGCCCTGGCGTCCGAGTGTATAGAGCGTCGCGATCCTGGTGCCTGGGCCTCCGTCATAGTCGCCGACGATATTTGGCAACACCTCATGCACGTCGCCGGTGCGCCCCGCGGTTACGCAACTGGGGCCGCGCGGATCACGACTGCCCAGCAGCACGGGCCGGCTGGCGCGCATGCTCGAGGCGACCATCGACGCCAGCTCGGCGAGCTCCAGCGACGGCCGGACCGCAGGGGCGGGCGCGTCTTCCGCGGTCACTTGCAAGGCGTGCGCCGGCAGGAGCGTCTGTATCGTCCACCCCAGGCCCGCAAACAGGCAACTGATCCCCACGCCCACCGCAATCATCTGACGCAGCCGGCGAAACCCACGCGGCCGGGGCGCGTGCATCTTGAGCTCCTCGAGCAGCATGCTGAACGCCAGGAGAACTCCCAACCAGATCCCGACATTCCACAGATCTTCGGTCAGCGAGAACGGTTGGGTGCGCGCAACGGTCAGGCTGACGGCGGCAGTGAGGATGCAGAACACGCGGCCGAACCGGCGGGAGCCGAACCACGTCGCGGTGCTCACCGGCAGCAGATAGACCAACGTGAGTGAGACGTGCTTACCCGAAACATAGTCGAGCCAACCGATGCATCCGAGTAGCGTGAACGCAACGACAGCCGTGCGCACTGGAGACCAGCGCAGCGACGGCTTACCAAGCGATCCTTCATTTCTCCCGGGCATCTGAGACCTGCTTCACGCACCACCGATAACCAACGAAGCCCTCCGTCACCAGTCGCGACCCACCAGTATGTGGGGTGGAGTCGCCCCCTTTGCTCGCCTTCCCCTGTCGTTGCATCCGTTCAATTCTCGTCGAGCCGGTCACATTTGCCCAGTCCACAATTTCGGGGATGAATGCGCGCTGGGTTTCGGCTGACGCGCAGTCGGAACCCTGGCGACCGTGTTTGACAGCGACGCTCCAACGCTCCATGGTACGTTTCCGTGCGCATGAAGAGGAGGTACATGTGACCCGTAAGCGGCGCCGAAAACTCTCCCGTCGTCAGTTCATCAAAGGAAGCGTTGCCGCCGGGTTGGCGACCACGCTTCCGGGACTCTTGCTGGGTTGCGGTGAAAGCGAAACCACCGGCCCGGCACCCACCCCAAGTCCCGCGCCCACTCCGACGCCGGGACGCGCCGCGCGCGAGCAGCGCACATTGCATTTCGATCTGTCGCCCAACGGTGCGGTCGACGAGGCCTTCCTGCTGGTCCTCAACAGCACCTCGTATCGCGCCAGACTGCAGCCGCACGACGCCGCCTCGCGGCAGCGCTTCCGCGAAACCACGCCCGAGCTGCGCCTGGTGGCAGACGCGAACCTGACGCACTATCTCGAGGACGTCGACCTGCCCGCAGATGCGCTGCAGCTGGTCACGGTGTTCGGCGCCGCCAACGGTGAACCGGCCTTGCTCGGCGCCTACATCAACATCCCGTCGGCAACGCTGCAGGCGTACGCGACGCGGGCGCTCGACGGCGAGGCAAGCCTGCCCGTCGCACTGATGAATCGTTACGACACCGCGGCCACCGCGGCGGCGCTCACGGGTACCCTGGTGTTCAGCAATGCCTACGTCACGCCGCTCACCGCCGCAGTGGCGCTGTGCTTTCATCATCCGGAGGTGATGAACCTCAACACCACGCTCGGCGCCAACACCCTCATCGCGTTCATCCAGAATCTGCCCAGCGACTGCACCGATCCGAATCAAGGATGCAAATTCGTCGATCCTCTCGCCTTGTTCATCGCCGAGCACATGCCGGCGACGACGACCCCGGGCGGCTGGGCGACGCTGGTGGAGCAGACCTATGCGAACGGCCAGCCGGTGCTCGATCAGAACGGCAACCAGGTGTACCGCTACGATCTCACCGACGACACCCTCAGCATGATGGCGCGCCCGGTCCAGGAGGTGCTGAAGGCGATCTTCGACAATCAGCAATACGAAGGCAGCAACTGGAACGCGACCAAAGGACTTGCCAACGTCGAGCAGGCCGTCGCGGCAACTGCGCTGCGTCCAGGGCTCGTTCAGGGGGACTCGTTCGTCGTGCAGGCCTCGCTGCCCGTGGGCTCGACGCACAACGGCATCGAGTTCATCAGCCTCAGCGTGCCCGACCCCACCACTCGCAGCGTGCAACTCACCATCAAGAACCGCTATCTGCGCTGGCTCCGCGCCTACGCGGAGTATTTCACCCCCGCAGGCGTGGCGTTGCCGGTCATGAATCCCGACGACGACGACACCAGCCGGGCAAAGTTCATCACCGAGATCACCAGCAACAATCAGATCATGGGCATTCCGCTCATGGGCAACGACGTCAGCAGCACGAACCTCGATTTTGAAATGCCCGCGGCGGCGAGCAAAGCGCGCATCATCATCGGCAGCCTCGGCCTCGGCGGCGATGCCTTTTGCCCCGAGGCGCTCGTGGGGTCCGCGCTGACGCTGGCGTTCAACATTGGCGTGCCGACACTGCTGCTTGCCTGGGGTATCGGCGAGACCGCATCGTCAGGCATCAGCGTCCTCGCGGACAACCAGGAACTGCGGAAGGCCATTGTAAGTACGTTGCGCAGCTTCCTCATAGGCAACGGCATCAGCTACGGCATCGGCATCTATGGATCGGACACGTCGCAGAATGCCATCTGCTTCATTTCCGCGCTGGCCAACAGCGTGATCCAGGCCCTCCTCGAAGCGGCGCCGCTGTTCGTGCAATACCTCGCCATCAAAAGCATTGGCAACGCGGTTGTCGCCGTACCCATCGTCGGCTGGATACTCAAGGGGCTCGAGATCGCCGCGGCGTTGGCGGCAATTGCCGTGACCATCGGCGAGGTGTTGTCCAGCAAGGCGCTGACCTACAACGACATCACGCTTTCGCTCGACATCCAGGTTACGATCGAGCACGATCCCGAGGGCTTCAGTTTCCCGCCCGAGGCGGACATGTATGAGGTGACCGCAACGTTGAACAAGGTCCCGCCTTTCAAAGTCAGCGGGATGATCGAACCCCCCGACGGCCAGCGCACGGCCCCGATCGTCGTGACGATCGCCAACGTTCCCTCCGGGGGCACAGTAACCATCGACGTCGTCTTGAAGAGTACCACCGGCTGGATCGCCGCGACTGCGAGCATCGGGCCGCTGGCGGCCACGCCGGAGGCCGCGGGCGATGTCACCGTGATGGTGAAGAACAATCTCGTGCCGCTCACGGCGCAAACGCAATACCAGCACAGCCTGAAGCTCGAGTACCAGAACGGCGCGCATGTCTGGACGCCGACGCCGGCGCCGACGGCCACGGTGGCGGCGCTGGCGTGTTCCGCCAACGACACGCTGTGCCAGCTCGGGCAGCTGACCATCAGCCCACGCACCGGCATGATCGGCTACGCGTGGCGCACCGGCGCACTGGGTGTCGGGCAATGCGGCGGCGGCCCCGGCGGCGTGCTCTTCGCCTTCCAAAACGTTTTCGCCGCGGCACCACCCGACAGCGGGCTCAAGTTTTCGGGGTGCGGCTTCACCTTCCCCGCGGGGCTAACCTACGATCCGCAAGGACCGCCGTCGGGGACAGGGAACAATTTCTACTTCGAGCCCGCGTCTGACGGCAACGGCTACTACCTGCGCAGCGTCACTCTAGACAGCACCACCCCGTTCAACCTCCAGCAAGCAACCAGCTGGGGTCGCTTCACGCAGGTGCTCAATTCGATTGCCGCCCACCCGACCGGTTACGTCGTCGGCGTCGCGGCCGGGACGCACAAGATGGAGATCCTCGAGTTGCCGGACGGTGCCATGCCCGACGCGAAGCCGGCGCTCGCGCCGTGGGCCACCATGCGCTCCGGGCTCGGGACGCGACCGGGGCTGATGAACACGCCAGTCGCCGTCGCGGTGAGCAACGGCGCCGTGGTCGTCCTCGAGCAAGGCAACCGCCGTCTACAAGCGTTCGACCTTTCGGCCAACCCCGTGGACTTCTTCGCCGGCAAGACCAGCCCACTCGCCCCGTTGATGAACGAGTCGAGCAGTGTCGTCTACGTCGATCTCGGCAGCGACGCCATCGGCTACCTCTACGTGCTGTCGTACGTCAACAACGGCGCGACGGCGGCGGACTACCGTCTCGATATCTACGATCCCGAAGGGACGTTCCTGGTGCGCACCACCGGCCTCGCCGCCGGCGGGATGAAGGTCGATCCGTTCCGCACCGTGTACGCGCTCAACTACGAAAGCGTCGCCGGCGCGACGCGCGTCGAGCCATCGCTGTCACAGTGGCTGCCCTCGACCCCGGGGACGTGAGCCGGAGGACTATGCGCCTGTCTCAAAATCCAGGGGACGACAGACGACAGATGTGGTGGTGACGCGCAGCACCCTTCTGCTGGGTAGTGTCTCCGTTTGAATTCTTGGAGTTTCCACCGCCGCCGCTTCAGCGCGCTCGGCTAGTGTACCAATTCGCCTGCAGCTGATCGACGTCCACGCTCGTCAGGAGCGTCCCCGCCGCGCCAACGGCACGATACCCACGAGAGCGAGCGCGCCGATGAGCAAAGCCAGTCCACGCGGGGACAGCGCTGGCGTGGGCGCCGCTTGGATGCATCGCCCTTCCTGCCCTGGAAGCGCGCACTGGCCCGGTGGCGGGCACGCACTGATGCAACATACCCCGTCCACACAAAACCCTGAGGTGCAGTTG
The DNA here is from genome assembly GCA_964611965.1 of uncultured Binatia bacterium (SeqCode). Classification (GTDB taxonomy): domain Bacteria; phylum Desulfobacterota; class Binatia; order HRBIN30; family HRBIN30; genus CAZTDK01. Next base: position 5,682 of record CAZTDK010000134.1, read on the forward strand.
CCGCCGATCACGCACGGATCGCCCGGAGGCGCCGGCGTCTGCGTCGGCGTAACAGTCTGCGTCGCGGTGACGGTCGACGATGCAGTTGCCGTTGGCGTGCTCGTTGGCGTGTTTGTTGGCGTGCTCGTTGGAGTATTCGTTGGCGTGCTCGTTGGAGTATTCGTTGGAGTGTTCGTTGGCGTGTTCGTTGGGGTGTTCGTCGGGGTGTTCGTCGGGGTGTTCGTCGGGGTGTTCGTCGGGGAGGGCGTGTCCGTGGCCTCTACAATCGGTGTATCGCTTGGCGTCGCGGCTGGTGTCGACGTCGTTGTCGGGCTTGGTGATGGCCCAGCTGGGCTACATTCAGCGGTGGCAACGCAAAAGCCCGCGTCGTTGTCAGTGACCAGTGCACCGGTGGTTGCGTTGTAGGTGCAAAAGAAATCGTTGGGATTCTCCCCCGCGAACGCAGGGTATGAGCAAAATATAGGGTCCATACTCGTGTCGGATACCCCAAGGGGGAATCCCGCGTTATCGGAGGGGGGACATGCGCACTGGGAAGCACCACCGGCAAGCACGCGGCCAGGCAACAAGAGGGAGAGCACGGCCACACCTGCCCAGACAATCCATTTCGCTGCCAGATTCATTGGTATCCTCCAGAGTCTGTGACCCTACGGACTTTTGTGCTTGCCTTATCAGGATAGGGGGCTGCGTTCAAGCTGTCCCGCGCGGCGGTGGTGTCCTACCGCGAGGCGTGTGTCGATCACTACCGCTATCCCTTCTGGAGTTGGAACTTGCACCGGCACGGGAAGCGCTACGTACCGCCGCCGGATTTTTGGATACTGGTTCCTGATCGATGAGCTCATGAGTTGCGCAGGCCGGCGCTCCTTGGCCCGTCAAAATTGCGGTACGGGAGAGGGTAGGGTGAGGGTAGGGTGAGGGCCACAAGCTTGAAATCCCCCGTTCGTTGCCGTTCGGTTTCAGCTTGACACCAGCGGGACGTGTGCCGTATTAGCTGCGCGCCTGAGTCGTGTCAGGCCTCTGGAGGTGATGCGATGCTGCGCCAGCTTTCGAACGTTCTGCCGCTCGCCGTTCTCGCCGCCGTCGCCTTGACGGTATTAGCACATGCGGACGACGCGCAGAAACACGTGTGGATCCCGCCGGTCGACGTCACCCAGGCGCTGAAGATCACGATGGAGACCAAAGCCACCGAGGCCCTCCTCAAGAAAGCGGACGAGCAATGCTTCGATACGGACTGCCACAAGCAGCTCGAGGAGTGTCGCAAGGCGCTGGCGACATGCGTGATCGTCCCGTCGAAGGCTTCGGTGCACGAACAGGAGATGGAAAACAATTAGGGACCTGCGGTCGACGTCTCATCTATGGACCGCTCCCGTTGGTCGCTGCGAATTTCCAAGTCCGACAGGCTGCTAGGCCCGCGGCCGGCGCCTTTTCTATGGGCCGTTCCCCCCTTCGGGGAGCCTCAGGACAGGATTGGTCGCTGGGCAGTGCCGTTGCGAAGATTTGGCTGGCGCACAAGGTACGCGCTCTCGCGTTTTACAAATCGATGCATAACCTCGGTTCCTCGCGCAGGCTTTGAAACCGCAAAAGGAGGGCATGAACATGATGAGACTCGGCTTGATGATGGTGGTGGTGCTCGCTGCCGCCTGGGGCACGGCTACAAAGGTGTCGGCCGAGCCGCAAAAGATTCCGGAGGGCTGCGCGCAGATCGTTGCCGTGCTGGATCAGGGCGGTGGTGCGCTCAGTCCGGATGAGGTCGCCAAGAAGACAGGCACGGATGTCGAGACGGTGCGCAACTGCACCGATCTCTGGCGCCGGACATTGAAGGATGCTCCCGCACCGGCCGGTGCACGCGCCACAGACCAGCCGGTGCCGACGGGTTGCCTCCAGGTCGTGGCGGCACTGGATGCGAGTGGCGGTGCGCTCAGTCCTGATGAAATCGCCAAGAAGACGAGCACCGATGTTGAAACCGTGCGGAGCTGCACCGACCTTTGGCGCCGCACCATGAAGGGCGGCGCGCATCCGTAGGGCCTGCGGCCGGCGTCTTTTCTATGGACCGCTCCCCGTTAGGTCGCTGCACACTTCCAAGTCCGACAGGCTGCCAGGCTTCCGAGAAGATTCAAGGGAGCCCTGCTGGACCGTGGCGCCCGATTCGGGTATTCACCCGCCCGATATGCCGCGCGCGCGTCGGTTGATTGCAGGTTTCGCTGGGACACGCACCGCTGGTGCCAAACTGGCTCACACCTAAAAAGGAGAACAACGCAGATGCATAACAGGAAAACGCAAGCGATGATGACGGCGGCCGTGTGTCTCACTCTGGGGATCGCTGGCTGCGCGGCGAAGGAAGCCGCGCCACCTCCCCCGCCGCCGCCGGCTGCCAGCGCACCACTGCCGAGCGGCACCGTAGGCGAGAACCTCGTGACGGCGACGGCGACGGTGAAAGCCATCGATCAGAAGACGCGCATGGTCACGGTGCAGAGCCCGGAGGGCAAGCTGATCAAGTTCCGCGCCAGCGATGAGATCCGCAACCTGCCGCAGGTGAAAGTGGGAGACCTGGTCACGGTGAGTTACTATGAGTCGCTCGCGTATGAGGTCATGCGGCCCGGGAGCGGCACACCGGGTGCCGCCGTTGCCGAGGAGATCGGGCGCGCCAAGGCCGGTGAGAAGCCCGGCGCCGCAGGTGCACGCGTGATGACGGTGACGGCAACCATCGCGGGAATTGACAAGTCAGGCGGCACGGTGACGTTGCGTGGCCCCGACGGCAACGATGCGACCATCAAAGTTCGCCACCCGGAGAAACTGAACCAGGTGGCGATCGGTGATCTGGTCAACATCACCTACACCGAGGCCATCGGTGTCTCGGTCGATGCGCCCAGCAAGAAGTAGTCGAGTCGATCTACGCTCGGGACTCTGCCATGTGGCACCTAAGTTTGATGTGGATTGCGCTCGTGACGCCGCTGATCGCACACGCGGCCGATCCCCAGTCGGATGAGATGGTGAACAACCCGCCGTTTGCGCACTGGTCCAGTTTCCCAGTCGGCACCAGGGTCACCCAGAAGGAAACGGTGACGCTGCCCGACGGTGCGAAACTGCAGATGGTGAAGACCTATAAATTGCTGAAGAAAGCCAAGGACAAGGTAGTGGTCGAAGGGAAGTTTACCCAGACCGGGGCGGCGGGATCGAACACGACCACTTCCGTCGACAGCTACCCGGCGCGCGTGAAACGGCAGGAAGTCGATACCCCATCTTCAATGGCCTCGGTCACTGAAGGTAAGGAAACGGTCGACGTGAAGGGCAAACCCGTCGAGGCCGAATGGGTGCAAGCGGTCGTGCAATCCGGCGACGAGGTTTTCACAGAGAAGGTGTGGACCGCGCAGCACATTCCAGGCGGCATCATCAAGCAGACCTTGGTCAAGAAGAAGGGTGATAAGGTTGTCTCGGAATCGGTGTTGGAAATGGTCGAATACAAGTGAGCTCGCGAAACTCGACGCTTGGAGCCGACGAAAGGAGCACCGCCGTGGATGCGAAGAAACTGCGCGCACGTCGCCTGACCAAAGACAGATTGGCCAGCCTGCTCACGGCCGGCGCCGGTAGCCTGGTGCTGGCCACTACGGTGATGACGGCACCCGCCGCGGCGTCGCCGCCGCCGTCGCGCCAACCCGTACTGCAGCGCGCCGACGACGTCCGTACCAAGCTTACCGCTCCCGACAGCAATCCCCAGCTCACGGACAAGCCTGCGACGCAGTTGGCGTGGTGGCGCAATTGGGGAAACGGCGGCTGGGGCCCTCATCCGTATTGGCACAATTGGCCGAACTGGCGGAACTGGCACAACTGGGGCAACTGGCGGAACTACTGACGAGGCACGCCTCAACCAAACGCAGCAGTGCGCCTCGCGCAGATGGCTGATCGCAGATGGCTCTGACTATCAGCGATACGCCATCTGCCATCAGCGGGCCTATCGGCCCGCTGGATCTGCTCGTCATCCAACCGACTCCGTTCTGCAATCTCGACTGCACCTACTGCTATCTGCCGGATCGGCTCAACAAGAAACAGATCAGTGCGACGGTGCTCGATGCGCTGTTCCGGCGGGTCTTTGAAAGCGACATCGTCGGCGGCGGCTTCACGGTAGTTTGGCATGCCGGCGAACCACTGGTGCTGCCGCCGCAGTTCTACGCCGATGCCTTTGAAACCATTACCCGGCACAACCACGCCCGTGTACCGGTGCGCCACGCGTTGCAGACGAACGCGACGCTCCTCAATCACGCGTGGTGCGGGCTCATCAAGCAGCATGATCTGCATATCGGTGTCAGCGTGGACGGCCCCGATTTCCTCAACGACCGCTGCCGCACAACGCGTCGCGGCGGTGGAACGCACCGGCGGGTGATGCAGGGCATCGAGACACTGCGTCGCCACCACGTTGCCTTCCACGTCATCACCGTCCTGACACAGGCTGCGCTCGACTACCCGGATGAGCTCTATGCGTTCTACGTTGAGAACGGTATCGACCATGTCGGCTTCAATATCGAAGAGATCGAAGGTCCCAACGAGCACTCATCGCTGTCGGCAGCGGACACGGATCAGCGCTACCGCCGCTTCATGTCACGCTTCTTCGACCTCGTCGCCGCGGGGGGCCACGGCCTGCGCGTCCGCGAATTCGACTCGACGGCGAGTGCGTTGCTGCACGACGGCACGACACACCCGCCGCGGACACATGAGACCGTGCCGTTTGCCATCATTTCTGTCGATTGCGAGGGCAACTTCAGCTCCTTTTCGCCCGAGCTGCTGGGATTGCGTAGCGCCCCCTATGGTGACTTCGTGCTCGGAAATGTCGCCGTCGATTCGCTGGCCGCAGCCGCCGCATCACCGCGTTTCGCCGCCATGCACGCGGACATTGCGGCCGGCGTCGAGCGTTGCCGACGGCAGTGCTCGTACTTCGCTTTCTGTGGCGGCGGCGCGCCGGTCAACAAGTACTTCGAGAACGGTTCGTTCGATTCCACCGAAACGCTCTTCTGCCGGCTGAATCGCAAGGCGCTGGTCGACGTCCTGCTCGACAAGCTGCAGCCACAGGCCGACGAGCGCCGGCGCGAGGACTCGTGAATCTGCACGCGGGCTTCCCGTTCCGTGTCGCGCCGCGGTTTCACAGCCACCTCGCGTGGACTGAGCGTCTGCAGGTCAACAGCGGGGTCGAAAGTGTCGGTGAGTGCTTCTATGCGCGCGGCGACTGGCGCGCGCCCGATGCGCAAGAATTGGCGCTGTTGCTGGGCGCCGACGCGACCGCCGTTTGGGATGCGGAGGCCGTACTGCCGTCCTCACCTGCGGCGCTGCTCACGCTTCCCTCGCATCTGCGGGCTGCGTGGTGGTCGGTCGCCGAAGGGGGGCTGCGCCCCGCGTCGGTGCGGCGCGACCGCTCCCCGTTGGGTCGCTATGCGCTGCCGTCGCCAGCCCCTGACTCCAGTGCGGCAGGTTCGCGGTCGCCAACGGCGAGCGATGACAGATTCGACGACTTCGTCGCTGGGGTGATCGAGTTCCTACGTTTCAAGCGGCTGCCGCTGCCCGAGCGCTGCCAGTTCGATGTCGTCGCCAGCCGGCCCGGCCAGCGCTCGACGCGTCTGGACCCCACAGGAGCGCTGGCTGGACTGCGCGTCAACTGTACGCCCGCGGCCAGCGCGCCGCCAGGCAAGCGCCTGGTCGCAACTATGAATCTGGGGGACGAAGCCACGCACGTGGTGCTTCTCAACCTGCTGCCTACGGCTATCGCGGCGCTACTTCCCGTCGCGGAACGCTTGCCTGTTGCCGACTCGAACGCACTGGCGCTATGGGCCGATTTTCTGGCTACGGTTTCCGACTAC
>CAZTDK010000135.1:0-11165 GCA_964611965.1 uncultured Binatia bacterium (SeqCode)
AAACCCTGGCGCTGTCACATTCCACAACGCCGCTAGCTTCAACCTGCCGGCGCGCCGCGGCCCGCGCCCAGCGATCCGCCGCCAGCAAGGTCTCCAGATCCTTCGCCGCCGACGCGGGGTGGGTCTCGAGGACCGTCGTCAGGATGCGCGGGATATCGAGGAAGGCGATCGCGCCGGCGAGGAACGCCGCGACCACTACTTCGTTGGCGGCGTTGAGCACCGCGGGCGCAGTGCCGCCGGCGCGCAAGGCGCGGTACGCCAGGCCGAGGCAGATGAACTTGGCCAGATCGGGCTGCGCAAACTGCAACGTCCCGGCGCGTGGCAGGTCGAGCGATGGCAGGTGATCCATCGGCAGACGCTCCGGAAACGCCAAGATGTACGCGATGGGAATCGACATGTCCGGAATCCCCATCTGCGCTAGCACCGAGCCATCGATGTACTCGACCATGGAGTGCACGATGCTCTGCGGATGGATGACGACGTCGATGCGCTCCGGCGGCAAATCGAAGAGCCAATGCGCCTCGATCACCTCGAGTCCTTTGTTCATCAGCGTCGCCGAGTCGATGGTGATCTTGTCACCCATCTTCCACGTCGGATGGCGCAGCGCATCGTCGCGGGTGACGCTACGCAGCTCGTGCGCCGGCCGGTGCAGGAACGGGCCGCCGGAGGCGGTCAGAATGATGCGCCGCACGTCATCACGGCGATGGCCACGCAGGACTTGGAAGATGGCGTTGTGCTCGCTGTCGAGCGGAAACAAGTCGACACCGGCGGCGCGCGCCGCTTGCGTCACCAGCTCTCCCGCGACCACCAGCACTTCCTTGTTCGCCAAGGCCACGTGCTTGCCCGCCTCGATCGCCTGCAACGTCGGCAATAAGCCGAGTGCGCCCACCAATGCGGAAACGACCAATTCCACCGGTGCGGACGTCGCCACCGCTGTCAAACCCTCCGCGCCGCAGAGCACGTTGCCGCGGTACTCGGGAACCAACTGCCGCAGTACCGCCACGCTATCGGCATCACCCACCGCCACCAGCCGCGGCCGAAAGCGACGCACCTGCTCCGCCAACCGCTCGACGTTCTTGCCCGCCGCCAGCGCAACGACTTCGAACCGGTCGGGAAAGCGCGCCACCACATCGAGTGTGGTCACGCCGATCGAACCGGTCGACCCCAGGATCGCAATGCGCTTCATGATGTTGTCACGAACCTATCACGATCAGCCCCTCCTCGCGCAAGGGTATGGGGATGGGCGCCTTTCAGCGAAGAAGCAGACCCCCGCAAGAAAATGATGAAGAGAATGGAGAACCGGGAACCGCGAATCAGGAATGGAGAACCGGCTATCGGGAAGACGCAACTCTTCCTCCATTGGCCAATCTCAATTCTCCATTCTCGGTTCCCGGTTTTCCATTCTCTTACCGCGATCCGACAATAGGGGTTTCACCACGAAGGCCACGAAGACCACGGAGAACTGAGTAAAAGCATGACTCTCGCAGGGCTCTGCAAAGCCCATCGGAAATGAACTCTCTGTTGGGGCCATGATCCTTCGTGCCCTTCATGCCCTTCGTGCCCTTCGTGTACTTCGTGTACTTCGTGGTGAAGAGTTTTTCTCACATCGGGGTTAGTCCTCGCCTTTGAATCGTCGCCCGTTGTCGCCTCGCGACCCGCGCGGTACAGTCGACGCCATGGATGTCCAACTCGACTACGGGCGTACGGGCTTGCCCATCCACCTGGATGACTCATTGCGGGTGTCACTGGTCGAGCCCTCGAAAGGCGCGCCACTGGCCGATCCCACTGCGGCAGTCGAAGCGGTTCTGCAACATCCCATCGGCACGCCGCCGCTCGCCGAGGTGGCCCGCGGCCGGCGCGACGCGGTCGTGGTGATCTCCGACAAGACACGTCCCGTCCCCAACGGGATCGTACTGCCGCCGCTGCTGCGCACGCTGGAAGCAGCGGGCGTGGCACGCGAGCGTATCGAGATTCTGGTCGCCACGGGGTTGCATCGCGCCAATACCCCAGACGAGCTGCGCGAGATGACCAGCCCGGAAATTGTTGAACGCTACCGCTTCCGCAACCACGTGGCGCGCAACCCCGACGAACACGTGCATCTCGGACGCACACAGCGCGGCACCGAGATCTGGCTCGATCGCGGCTTCCTGGCGGCCGACCTGAAGATCGTCACCGGGCTGATCGAGCCCCACCTCATGGCCGGCTACTCCGGCGGCCGCAAGGGCGTGGCGCCGGGCCTCGCCGGCGTCGACACCATGCGCAGCGCGCATGGTCCGATCATGCTCGAAGACAACATCGGTCCCGGAATTGTCGACGGTAACCCGTTCCACGAAGACCTCTTGGAAATCGTCAGCCAGACCGGCGTCGATTTTCTCGCCGACGTCTCGATCGATCGTGCCCGCCGGCTCACCGGCGTGTTCGCCGGCCACATCGAACGCGCGCATGAGGCAGGCATGGCGTTCGTCGAGCGCGAGGTGCGCGTGGACCTCGACGCGCCGGCGGACATCGTCATCACCTCGGCCGGCGGCTATCCGCTCGACGACACCTTCTATCAGGCGATCAAAGGGCTCACCGGGGCGCTCAACATCGTGCGCCGCGGCGGCACCATCATCCTGGCAGCGGCATTGTCCGAAGGCATCGGCAGCCAGGATTTCCGCGAGCTCCTCAGCACGGCGCGCAGCAACGACGAGTTCATGGCGCGCATCACCAGCCCGGGGTTCTTCCGCATCGATCAGTGGATGGTGCAGCACCTCTGCCAGGTGCTGCGGAAGGCCGAGGTCGTGCTGGTCACCGGCCGGCTGCCGGCAGAACATACGTCGGGTCTTCTGGTGACACCCGCCCCCTCCGTGGAAGACGCTTTGGCCCGCGCCCTCAAGCGCCACGGAGCGGCCGCGCATGTCGCCGTGCTACCGCAAGGCCCCTACGTGCTTGCCACAGTTCGCGGCCGCAAGCTGGCCCTCGGCCGCGCCTGGATGGACGCGGCGGCGTAGGCGTGCCACCGACGTCTTTTCTTTGGCCCGCTCCCGTTGGTCGCTCGGGGCTGCCCTGTCCGACTGATCGCAGATCCGCACAAGGGCGCCCTTTGCAGTTCCATCCACGCTGGCTTGCGGCGTTGAGCTATTTTGCGCTGCCGACCGGCAGCGTCAGGGATGAATCGCTCAAGCAAAGACGTCTGAGGTCGGCGTCGTAATCGGCTTGCCGGCGAGCACCTCGTCGAGCGCGGGCGCCAGGTAGCGTTTGGTGATGGCCCGCGGCTCGCGCGAATCGTCAACGGCGCCGTGAAAGACGACGACGCCTTTCTTGTCGGCAACGAAAATTTCCGTCGTACGCTTCGCCTTGAAGAGTTGCGCCAGATGCGCGCCGTGATCGTCGATCAGCGGCCCGGCAAACCCCTTCTCCTTGTGAAACTTGAGCTGCACGTCGTGCGTGTCGCTGCCGTTCGGGTAGAGATAAATGAAGTCGACGCCCTTCGCGGCATACGTGTGTTCCAGCTCCTTGAAGCGGTCGACGTACGCATTCGTCGCCGGGCAGGTCGAACCGACGAAGATGTAGGCGGTCACGCGTTTGGTCTTCTGGGAATCGAACGGCACGGTCTTCGGCGCGGCTCCGTTCACTGTCGTCATGGCAGCCGTGAACGGCGGGACGTGCTCGCCAACGCCTTTCGTATCGGGAGCGATCGGCGGATTGTCCGCCGCCAGCGCCACAGAGCCGATACATGCGATCACACCACAGAGCAGGGGGGCTATTTTCATGGGTCGAGTATGCGGCAACTGCGAACGTGAATCCAGCCCCGAGCGACGACAGACAACAGACGCTTAGACAACTTCCTTCTCTTCGTGATCTTCGTGTCCTCGTGGTGAAAGATCTTGGGCGCATGGCAGATTCTTCGGGCTCAGGAGGTCTGAGACTCGGAACCCGGAGCCTTCCCATGCCAGCAACCGGTGATTAATCCTGCGTCCGGTGTCTCCGAGTCTGCTGTCTGTGCTCGTCTTCAACCGACTGCCGACGTGCTGGCGCCGCCCACCGCGTCGCGTTTGGCGCCGCAGCTTGCGCAGCCGGTATCGTCGCAGATGAAGACACGCGGGTCGGCGTCGAGCATCTCGGTGGCCAGATTGACCAGGTAGCGGATCGGGATCTTGCGGGCGCTCCCATACGGCATGGGCGCCGAGCGCACCTTGCTCGGATCAATGCGGTCTTCCAGCTTGACGAATGCGGCGCTGCAACCCGGAACATTCTCGAGCACGACACGCTCGTCGTACCCCGCGGCGTTGACGCGCACCGCGGTGCAGCGGCCGAGGTACGGCAAGCTGGCACGCTCCTCCGCAAGATAGATGGCGGCCACCGCCGGCAACGCTTCCCCGAGCAACAGCACCTGCCCTTGCACAACGTTGAGCTTCTTCAACGGACCGAGCGGATTGTTGTCGCGCTGCGTCGACAGCACCTCACGCGCCTGCCGTCCCCACGCCGCGAACGAGTGCGTCGGGTGGCTGCTGCGCAAAACTCCCGGCAGGTGGCGGAAGCTCTCGGCAATCTCGCCGACCTCACGGCTCACCGGCAGCTCGGGATGAAAGGCGACGGGGCGGACGCGCCCGAGCCCACCGAGCGTCGCGTTCAACGTCTCCGCATAGGTGAACGCCGGCATGACCACCGTGCCACCATCGCCAACCACCTCGACCAGCGCTTCGCACACACCGCGCGCGCCGCCGTCGACCGGACCGAAGCCGGCAAGTGAGGCATGCACGACGACGTGATTGCCACGCAGGTTGAGGGATTCCAGCAAACGAATGATGTCAGTACGGGTCATCGCCAAGGGACTCTATCTCGAAAACTGCTGTATCGCTGAATTGGAAACTCCAAAGGCCGCGCAGCATACCTTGGCGCCGGGCTCTCAGCAAGCGGCGCGTCGCGCAAGCCGCACGCACGATCGTCAAACCACAGCCGTCGGCAACCGTCACGAGGCATGCGGGCGGTGTACGAACGGGCGGTTGCCGTACCGATCCAGCGAGACGACCTCTTCGACCGGCCGGCGCTGCGTCGGACCATACTTCCCCATCGGCCAGCCCAGCGGGATGACGGCGCAGGGACTGACGTTCCACGGCAGTCCCAACGCGCGACGACTCAAGAAACGGCTCCACAAGGGCAGCGTGATCAGCGCCGCACCAAGACCCGCTGCCCGCGCCGCAAGCAGCAGATTCTGCACGGAGGGAAAGATCGACCCATAGGCGCTCCCCGTGGCCACCGGCGGCCACGGCGGAATGATGCCTTTCAGGCAGGCCACGACGAGTACGGGAATCTCTTCGAAGTGGTCCGCTTGCCATTGCACGGCGCGGATACTGCGCAGCATGGCGTCGTCAGCCGCACGCGTGGCCATGCGCCGGCCGATACCGCCGTAGATCTTGAAGGCCCTGCGGTTCAGCCCGCCGAGCTTGGCCTTCACCGCACGGTCCTTGACGATGATGAACTCCCAGTTCTGCGCGTTCGATCCGGTAGGCGCCTTGAGGGCCAGCTCGATGAGCTGCAGCACCAACGCATCATCGACCGGGTCCGGCTTCAACCGGCGAATGGCGCGTTGCGTGCGCATCGCTTCCTCTAGCGGCATCGTCAAGGGCTCGTGCGTGCTCATTCTTCCGGATTCGATCACGTCGCGTCAGGCAACGCAAAGGGGCTTCGAAGAATCGGGGGATTGACGATCGGCGGATTGACGATTGGGAGCATAGGCTCAATCGCGCAAAGGGCTCCGGTACTGGGTCAGTTTGAAATTCGGGCGGCGCATCGCTGGCAAATGAGGTTGGCGAAGCATGGCTTCGCTGCTCCAAATTTGTGCGCTGGAATGGCGAAGCCATGCTTCGCGTTTGAGCTGCCCCTACCAAGGCTCCATCGGTCATTGACTCATCTGCGCAATGACTCAATGATCCAATCGTCAATGGCGCAATTCCCCACCGCCCCGTTCAGCTACGACAGCTGGAACACGCTCCTGCACGCGATCGTCACCGCCGACGGTAAGGTCGACTACGCGCAGGTGGCCGAGCACATCACGCACTTGAACGACTTCATTACGGCGCTCAACGCCGTCAGCCCGGACAGCCACCCGGCATTGTTTCCGAGTCAAGACGACCGCCTGGCATATTGGATCAACGCGTACAACGCCTTCACCCTGCACGCGATCATGGCGGAATATCCGATTACTTCGGTGTGGAAGACGCGCACGGGGCAGTTTTTCCAACGCCGCCGTCACCTCGCCGGTGGCATGGCCGTCAGCCTCGACGACATCGAGCATCACATCCTGCGCGGTCAGTTTGCCGAGCCGCGCATTCACTTCGCCATCAACTGCGGCTCCAACGGCTGCCCACCGATGCGGCCGGCCGCCTACGAGGGCGACGCTCTACGCGCCACCCTGCGCGCCGCCACCGAGCAGTTCCTCGGCAGCGAGTGGAATTGTCGCGTCGACCACCAGGCACGGCGCGTCTTCATCTCGCGCATCTTCAAGATGTACGCCGAGGACTTCGCCGGCTCACGCGGGTCGACGCACGACTACCGGGCGGGCGTGCTGCGCTTCGTCGCACAGCATACGGGGCTCTCGCCGGAGGCCCTCGCTGACTACGAGGTCGTCTACAACACCTATGACTGGGGCCTGAATGACGCGGCCCGTCAGCCGCACCTCGGGCCGATCCTCTTCCACGAACCGGTCGAGCATTACGCGGACGGCGACACGCAACTGCGCGAGCTCCACCTCTATGAGGGCAATTTCTGCAACCGCACGTGCACGTGGTGCACGATCAACGGCTCGCCCGACGGCTGGTACCAACGCTACGCGCCCGCCGTGCTCGACCAGGCGTTGGCCAGCGTGGCCACCGACGGGAACATCAAGTTCTACGGCGGCGAGCCGACGCTGCACGCGCCGGCCATCATCGACGCCATGCGCTACCTGCGCGGACACGGATTCCGCGGCTTGTTTACGATCTTCTCCAACGGCGTGAAGGCGCAGCGGCTCATCGACATCCTGGAGAGTGACGCGCATAGCGAAGCGGTATTGAATTACTCAATTTATCACGGGCGCGACGCCGAGCCGCTGCCCACCCCGGTCAAGACGCTCCTGGAGGCCTGGGCGGCAGCCCATCCCCATCGGATCTTTCAAGGGTACAAGGTCTTGTTCCACGCCGGGGCCGGTCGCATGCAGACCTACGACCGCGACCGCGAGGCCGACTTCCACGGCCTCGGCAGCGGCTGCGTGCGCTGCTTTCCGGTGCTCACCAGTCAAGGCCGCTTCCATGCCTGCCCGTTCGCCGCCGAGATCGACGCACCACACTACGATCTGGGACGCGTCGGCACCGATCCCGACGTCGTCTTCCGCAACTACCGCGCCTTTCGCCAGTGGATCGACACCGTCCTCGACCCCGCGGCACGCCAGCGCGGCGTGAGCAGCTGCGAGATGTGCCACTTGCATCTTGCGGAGCTGCCGGTGGCGGAGTTTGAAGAAGACAACAGACGACAGACTTCAGACCACAGATACCAGACAAGTGATCGGTAGTCTGTCGTCTGAAGCCTGTCGTCCGTCGTCTGTCTTCTAGGCGCAGCTGTGCAGCGCGTTATTCACGGCGCGCAGGATCTCGTCGATGGTGATGTCGCCGCTGTGATCGGCGTCGCCGGCAACGCAGCCGGTGAGCGGCGTGTTACCGAGGGCGATGTTCACCATCACGATCAACTCATTCACGGTGACCTCGCCGTCACCATCGCAGTCGCCGACGCACGGGATGCTCGTGCGCGTCGGCGATGCGGTTGGAGTAGGCGTGGCGGTTGAGGAAGGCGCGGCGGTGGCCGTGTTCGTCGGGGTCGAGGTCACTGTCGCCGACGGCGTATCGGTCGGCGTCGCGGTGTTAGTTGCAGATGGAGAATTGGTCGGCGTCATCGTCGGGGTATCTGTGGGCGTCGCGTTCGGCGTATCGGTCGGGGACGCCGTGGGCGTTGGGAGCTCCAAGACAACGATCTCCCCGTACGTACCGCCGGCGCCCGGTAGCGCGCCACCAAGTAGATCGCCCATCGCGATTCTCTTCTGGGGCAATGGATATTCTCCGGGAACTGCATTGACCGCAATGCTCACGCGGCAACTGTAGAGCAGCGCGCCGTCAGGCAAAGGTGCAATGGGCGGCGACAGCGACAACACCGCGGCACGCACGGCCGAACAGGCGGTTCCCGTGCACTGGCAGGATGTCCCAGGGCATCCGGCAGAACTAATGAAGCTGAACAACCCCTGCTTGCCCAAGTCAGGATTGATCGTGCAATCGGGCAAACCGCCGGGCAGCGCTGCAATCGGGATGCTGGTAACGTCGAAGCCAATGTCACTTTGCACGCTGCCGACCTCGGCACCCTCGGCGTCGAGCGTAACCGAAAAGTTCGTGTCGCTTCCGGGGGAGCCCGAGACCGTCGCGATAAGGAGCGTGGGCCCGCGTGGCGTCTCCGTCGGGGTCGGCGGTGGCGTATCGGTGGGTGGCACCGTATCCGTCGGCGTCGGTGAAGTCGTAGGCGGGACGGTGATTGTCGGAGTTGCAGTCGCGGCCGGGGTCGCGGTCGGCGTGAAGTTCGGCTGCCACTCGAACGCGCCGATGTCGCAGGTGGCGATACTGTCGGCGTTGCCGTCGATCGGGCGCGGGAAGCCGCGTTGGTCGGTGTCGGGGCACTGGCTGTTGTCGGCAGCGTCGATCGCCGGGCTGCCGGACGCCAGCGCCACGGTGAGCGTATAGCCACCGTTGTCGCTGAGCGGTCCGGCGAACAGGGGATCGGTATTGCTGAGATCGGTCGGTTGGTCGAGCAGACAGAACGTGCCGTCTTCGAGGTTGAAGCCGTGCGAAACGACTGCTGACCCCGAGCAGTTTCCACCCGTTGGATTCTTCGCCAGGATGGAGTTCACGATATGCGCCGCGCTCAGGTTGCGTATCCCGCCACCCGACTGCGCGCTATTGCCGCTGATGGTCACGTTGGTGAGCCGCACCGTCGCCTGATCGAAGTTCGAAATCGCGCCACCACTCACCGCCGCGGTGTTGCCACTCAAGGTGACATTGGTCAGCTGCAGTTGTCCCGCAGCGAAGTTCGCAATGGCGCCGCCGTCTTGATCGAACGCGCGGTTGTTGCGCATCACCACGGCAGTGAGCGTCAGCGCCGCATCGCTCCTGAGGCCGCCCCCGCTCTCGCCCTGTGCCAGACCACCCTGAATGATGAGATGGGTCATCGTCACCACGGCGGGACCAATCACATCGAAGACGCGGTCGATGCCATTGGCGTTGATCGTCGTCGGCCCGCTGGTGGAACCAACGAGATCCACGTCATCGGCAAGATCCAGGTCACCCGTGGCCGCGGCATCCTCGTTCCTGCCGCCGATCGTGAGTGTGAAGGTATTGGCCGGGATGTTGATCGTATCGCGACCCGGCAACTGGTTACTCTCCTGAATGGCGGCGCGCAGCGTGCAGACGTTCCCGCCCGCGGCGGTAGCACAAACACCGTCGCCGGGGTTCGCATCGGTGATGTCGTCCGTGCTGTTGACCGTGAAGGTGGCTGCCAACGCCCCGGCCGGGAATGTCAGCCGTCCCAGCAGGATAACCATGCACAGGCCGGCTGCGGCGAGGTGCGATATGCGCTTGGTGTGGCTCAGACTATCGTCAGTAAACATTAATCGTCCCGCAACCTTTCACGTCCAAAGCGCCGCATCCTACTACCGCTTGCGGCTGCGCTGCGTCAAGAATGGTTTTTCATTGAACCTGCGGTCGGCGTCCTTTCTATGGACCGCTCCCGCTGGTCGCTAAGCACCGCCAAGTCCGACAGACTGCTAGGACCTGCGGTCGGCATCCTTTCTATGCCCCGCTCCTCGTTGGGTCGCTGCACATCTCCAGTCCTACAGACTACTAGCGGCCACCGGGAGCGGTCCATAGAAAAGGCGCTGTCCGCAGGCGAACCAAACGGGCACTCCCCTTCCAGGCTGCGCTCGTGGTAGATGTCGGCCTCACCTGCATGAGAGAATTCCGAATGCGCGCACCCACCCTAGGAACATGGCAGCCCCCAATCCGGCCTGGCGCTGGCATCGACGCACCCCGCAAGCGTCGGATGACGTGGCGATTCGCGCTCATCGTCGCGACCCTCTCGATCGCCGCAGCCCGACACGCAACCGCTGGCGTCGATGTCTGGACTTCCAACGGCCCCTTCGTGACGAGCAGCATTGGTTCCGCTCGCCGGCTGGCCGTCGACCCGCACACACCCACGACGTTGTATGCGGGATCCAGCATTGCATTCGATTGCGGCGCCCAGGTCTACAAGAGCACGAATGGTGGCGACACGTGGCAAACGGTGCTCGATGAAATTGGCTGTGTCAGCGCCATTGTCATCGATCCCACCGACGCGCGCATTGTTCACGTAGCCGTCGAAGACGGTTTCTTCACCAGCACCGACGGCGGCATCACATGGGGAACGGAAGTTGTTCCGGACGTGGCCGGTGCCGGCGCCTTCACCGCCTTGGCGCTCGACCCGACCCGACCGACGACGCTCTACGCCGGCACAAGCACCAGCTGTCTCAACGAATACGACTGCAGCGGACGCATGTTGAAGAGCACCGACGGCGGCAGCACCTGGCAACCGATCGCCAGCTACGAAACAGGGGTGAATGCGATCGCGGTCGATACGGCTGCGGCCGTGTATGTGGCCGGCGGCAGCGACTACTCGTTGACGCAGCCCGGCATCACGCCGCGCCCGGGGTTCCTGGCGCGCAGCGCGGATGGCGGGCTAACCTGGGCGGACATCACCCCAGTGCCCGGCACGTTCGTCATGCAACTGGCGCAGGCACCCGGAAACGGCGCGTTGCACGCGGCGACCGTGGCCGGTCTCTTCGGCAGCACCGACCGTGGCCGGAGCTGGCGCGCCGAACCGGCACGCCTGCCCATCGATCAATTGTCCGTGGACCCGTTCGATGCGCGCAGCGTGTTCGCCACCGGCAACCACTTTAACGCCGGCCTTTATACAATGGAGCTGCAGCATAGCGCCGACGGCGGCGCGTCGTGGGCGACGCTCACGAATCCGGCCGAGATGAGCAACAACTTTAGCCCTGGAGGGCTGCTGGTGGCGCCGACGCAACCGACCACTCTCTACGTCGCCTACCCGGATCAGGTCCTGCGCACATCCAACGT
>CAZTDK010000136.1:0-11146 GCA_964611965.1 uncultured Binatia bacterium (SeqCode)
CGTCAGCGCGGGCACGGAACCAAGCGCGGTCAACCCGCTGGCGATCGCGGTGATGCGCGAGATCGGTATCGATATCTCCGGGCAGCGCTCCAAGGCAGTGAAGGAGTTCCTGGGCCGGCACTTCACCTACGTCGTGACGGTGTGCGCCGGCGCCAACGAGCGCTGTCCGATCTTTCCGGGTGCGGTCAAACGGCTGCACTGGCCGTTGGACGACCCGGCTGGTGGAGCTGGGAGCGTAGCCGAGCGTCTGCTGGTGTTCCGCCGCGTGCGCGATGAGATCGCCGCGCGCCTGCGCGAATTCATAGCGGCGTGAGGCGGAGCGCATTGGCCGATGAGCATTGAGACAAGGCACGACCCCGAGTTCTTGAGCATCAGCCCCTGGGTCGTACCGCCCCAGGATCTGCAGCCGCCGCCGTCGTGCGAACGCTCCGCCGATGTCGTGGTCATCGGCGCCGGCTTCACCGGGTTGTCCACGGCGTTGGCGCTCAAGCGTGCCGGTGTCGATGTCGTTGTCCTCGAAGGCGACTTCGCCGGCTGTGGAGCGAGCGGGAGAAATGCCGGCCACCTGACGCCGACCATCGGCAAGGACCTGCCCACCTTGTTGATGCTGTTCGGCAAGCAGCGCGCGGCGCAGTTGGTGCGTTTTGCCGACGCGGCGGTGCGGGTTGTCGAAGACCTGATCCGCCAGCTGCGCATCGACTGCGACTACGTGCCCGCGGGGAACATCATGGCGGCCGTGCATCCGCGGCAGGAGCGCCGTTTGCGGAAGGCCGCGTCCGTCGCGGCCGAGGTCGGCGCGCGCGTCCGTTTTCTGGACGGCGACGAGCTGCGTGCCCGTGGGGTGCCAGCAGCGTTTCTTTCCGGCGTGTTGGAGGAGGCGGGTGGTACGCTCGACCCGGGCAAATACGTCATGGGTTTGCGGCGTGCGGTCCTCGACGCCGGCGTCGCCTTGCACGAGCGCACAGCGGTGCGCGAGATCACCGAGGATCCCCGCCCGCGTGTGCGCACCGACGCGGTGACGATCACGGCCGATCGCGTCGTCCTGGCGACGAACGCCTATACGCCGCGGCTCGGACATCTTCATTCGACCGTCTTTCCGCTGTACGACACACTTTTCGAGAGCGTGCCGTTGACGAGCGCGCAGCTGGCGGCGCTCGACTGGCGCGGCAAAGAAGGGATCTACACGGCGCACGAGAGCCTCGAGAGCTACCGGCTCACCACCCGCGGCACGATCCTCGGTGGCTCGAAGGGGGTGCGTTATGCGTACGGCGGCGCGCTCGATGGCGGGCCGCACCCGCGGACGCTGGGTCTCGTCGAGGGTGGGTTCCGGGATCGCTTTCCGGAGCTGCGCACGATCCCAGTGGCACACTTCTGGGGCGGATGGATCGCGATGACGCTGCATTTCCTGCCGGCGCTCGGACGCACCGGCAGGCAGCGCAACCTCTACTACGCGCTCGGCTACAACGGGCACGGCGTGGCTGCCGCAAGCGCGATGGGCGCGATCCTCGCCGACTGTATTCTCGGCCGGAAGAACGAGCATGCGGAGCTCCTGGCCCGCTTCGTACCGCCGCTGCCGCCCGAGCCGCTCCGCTGGCTGCTCATCCGCGGCATGCTGGGCATCATCGACGCCGTCGACGCGCGCCTCGATCGACAGGTGCGTGCGGTGCGTTGAGGGGGATCGACAAGTCAAAAGTCAAATGCAAAAGGCAAAGGTGGTCGGCCTCTGCTTTGCCTTCTGACCCTCTTGTCGGGGCGACGTCCACAGGCCAGGTTGGTGGAAACCACCGGCTCCCTCGGCTGCGCAGCCCCGTCGCTCTTTGACCACGCCGCCGCCGCTTGCACAAGGCGACCAATCGAAGGCCGCATATCTCAAAAAAAGGCTTCTCTTCCAGTGGCGAGCGATGGTATTTATGGAAGGACACTTTTCTCAGGAGGGGACCACCCACATGAAGGTAGGCAGCGTTGCGCACGGAGGCCTCGTCGCGCTCAGCGTGGGGATTGAGATCATTCGCACGGTGTGTGCGCTCGACTGCATGCTGGCGATGGAGGGATGGCAGTGATGCGGCGGCGCGTGATCCCTGTCTTCCGGCCGGTCGTCTGGTATGTGCTGGTCGGCCTGTTTGCTGTCCCGGCTGGCGGACGCACGGCGTTGGCATTGACTGCATGCTCGGCGGCCGACATCGTCGCCCAGGATCCTGGTTGCCCTGCTGGTAGTGGGCCGTGCTCGATCACCAAGCGATTTACGCTGAACGACGGTTGCGATCTCAATTTCGGTAGCCGCGCCGTGACCATTACCTCGAACGCGTCGGGCGCCGTGCTCAGCGCACCGGGCGCCGAGATCACCATCGAGGCCGGCAGCTTCCTCATCGCCCCGGGCGGGTTCATTGATGGACGCGGCTCCGACCTCACGCCACCGGGCAATGTGGGCGCCGCCATCACCATCACGACGACGGGCGACGTGACGCTGCAGAAAACCACGACCCAAGGGCACATCGACGTGTCGGGAACCGTCAGCGCCGGTGCGATCGAGATCGACGCGGGAGGGAATGTCAACATCGCCGGCTCGCTGAATGCCGATCGCTTCGACAGCAACTCGCCCGCGGTCGATGGCGGACTCATCCAGATCACCGCTGACGGCGACCTGATCGCGCAATCGACGAGCCTGATCTCCGCCTTCGGCGGGAACCTGGCGCCCAACGGCGGTGGGGAAATTGATCTGGCGGCAAACGGTCAGATTGTGCTCGGTGGAACCGTCGACGTGCGCGGCAGCGACGGCGGCCTCATGACCGCGCAATCGGGTGGTGCGCTGTCGGTGGGCGTGGTTATGGCCAGTGGTACCGGCGATGGCGGCTTCGGCGGCACCGTTACCATTGAAGCCGGCACCTCCATTCAGGTCACCGATCAGATCACCGCGAGTGGGGCGCAATCACCGACGTTTTCCGGTGGAGGCGGGGATGGCACGGTGTCACTCACCGCGGATTTCGGTGACCTCATCGTGACCGCCAACGCCGATATCTTCGCCGATGGTGCTGATCCCGACGGCGAAGCCGGCGAAATTGATCTTACCGCCCAGGGCGCCATCAAGGTGCAGAAGAGTGCGGCTGCGACGGCCAAGTTGTCCGTGAGCGGCGGCGGCCCATCGGGAAGCGGCGGGCTGATCAGCATTGCCCCGAACCTTGGCTTTCAGCTGGATGGTGTCATGGATCTCAGTGGCGGAGCCACCGGCGGTGAAATCGATGTGATCGCGGGGACGACGATCACGTTGAATGGGTCGATGGACATCAGCGGCCGCTACTACGGCAGCGCTGGCGGCGTGGCGGATATCGAGGCGGGCAATGAGACGAGCGGCGCGTTGACGATCGCCAATCTCATCGACGTCAGCGCCTACCCGACCTGCGATCCAATTCTGGGCTGCGGAATAGGCGGCATGACGACACTGGTCGGCTGTGATCTGACGATCACGGCGAACGGTAACGTGCTGGCGACCGCGCCGGTGGGCGGGCAAAACAGTCTGGTGTCCCACGAGCAATTGACGATCAATGGCAAAGTGAGCGCCAACAAGACGACCATAACCGGTACCGATGGTACGAACACCTTCGATTTTCCGCAGCGCAAGCCAGCCATCCTGGCGGCCAACGCGGTGAAGCCGGCGGCGCCGACCTTGAACGCGCGCGACACGTGCACGGCGCTTGGCCAAATGAATTGTCTCATGCCGTGCCCGACGTGCGGCAACGGGATCGTCGAATTCCCCGAACAGTGCGACAACGACATCGCGGCTCCAGGCTCGATGCCCAATAGCTGCGACGGGTGCTCGGCGTTCTGCGACCTCGAGAACTGCGACGACGGCTTGTCGTGTACGAGCGACTCGTGTGATCCGACGTTGGGCTGCCGCAACCTTCCGGTGACGGCACCGTGCACCGAGGGACCATCGCCAACGCCGACGACCACCCCGACGCTCACGAAGTCGCCAACGACGACCGCGACGCCGACGACGTCGTCGACACCGACTCGCAGCCCCACGCCTACGCCTACGCCCACGCCAACCGTCACGCCCACGCCCACGGTGTCCGCGACGTTCACGCTGACGCTGGCGGCCACCCCCACGGCCACGGCTACTCCCACGCCAAACGTGCCGGGTGGCTGCGCCGTTACGCCGGTCGCCGCCTGCCGGACGCCTGGCACGAGCTCGCTGCGCTTCGCGGAAAATGCCAGGGGGAACACGCTCACCTGGCGATGGCGGGGTGTCGGTGGACTGACCAGCGTCTCGGACTTCGGCAACCCCGTCCTTGGTACACAAGGGGTCCGCCTGTGCATCTATGACGTCACTGGCGGTGTTCCCACGTTGAAGTTCGGGGCCATGGCGCCCGCAGCCGGCGTGTGTAAGTTGGGCAAACCGTGCTGGAAAAATACCCTGACCGGCTACAAATATCTCGACGGGGATCAAACCCCAGACGGCTTGTACAATGTGACGCTGACGGCCGGAACCATGGATAAGCAGAAGCTCCTTGTGACTGGAAAGGGTTCCAACCTGCATCTCCCGCCACCGGTGGGGACGACTTTGCTGACGCTGGACTCCACCGTCACCGTGCAACTCGTGAGGACCGACGGCGGCGTTTGTTGGGAGGCCGTTTATCCGGGGCCGGCGAAACGCAACCTGATGCCGATATTCAGGGACACATTGCCCTGAGAGGACGGCTACCGCCGGCGCGCTCGCGCCGGCGGTAGCCTCCGGCATCAAGCCCATTCGCCATTTCCCAGATTGCGCATTGGCAAACGCCGCGGTTGCATGCTTTGGTCGTGCCGGGGGCCGTTGTGCATTCGGCGTCCCCTGGGATATTGATCGGCTTCCTAGCCCCGCGCGGTGACCGGCATGCGACCCCTCTTCTGCCTCGAACGACCATCCGCCTCGTGTGCCGTCGGTGCGCTCCTGGCCACGCTGCTTGCCGGAATGGCGGGGAGCAGTCTCGCGATGCCGGCCGTATCCAGTGGGAACCGGGAGTCGCTCTTGGCCTCGGCGCGAGTGCCGTTGCCGGGCGATTGCGACGGGAGTGGCGAGGTGACCGTCGACGAGCTGATGACGATGGTGAACATTGCGCTCGGTGGAACGCCGCTTTCGGCATGCGCTGCGGGCGATGCGGACGGCAGCGGCGATGTCACCGTCGACGAGATTGTTGCGGCGGTGAACCATGCCCTGAGCCCTCCGGGCATTTGCGACGGCTTTGTCGTACCTCCGCGAGTCGATACGTCAGCGTGCGAGGACGTCAGTGCCGATCAGCCGGAGGTGCTGGTGCGCTGCCTGCGCGGCTCCGGGCATCTCGGGCAGTGGAGCGTCGATGCCGCCGGTCTCCCGGCGTACGACTTCATGGTTGAAGAGCGCTGCGATCCGGCGGCGCACGCGTACTCGCCGCGCAAGACGCCATTGCGGGATCCCATCCACTTGATCGGCAACGGCCGTGGCCTCGTGGCCATGGCGCACGCCTCCGGTGGCGTTGAGATCTACACGCAAGATCGTGGGCACAAGTGGATCAATCGTGTTGATACGTGGACCGATCCCATGAACCCGACCTATCCCGTGCAGCTCGGCGGCGGATTCAACTATTACGTGACCACGCGCGACGGTGAGCCGGTGGTGGGATCGACGCGCTTCGAGGACCTGCCGGTCGATCGCGCGACGCAGATGCAAAGCCGCCGCTTCGGGGTCGGTTACTTCGAGACCGTCACGCATGACGGCGATCTCACGCTACGGCGGCGCGTCTATGCACCCGATGCGAGCGCGCGTGCCCTGGTGGCGGAGGTCTCGGTGGAGAATGCCGGCACGCAGCCGCTGCACACCGCGGTGGTGGAATTTTGGGACGTCAACATCCACGAGATCACCCTGGAGCTGGCGACCAGCGACCTGTCGTTTCCCGGCGTGACCGAAGACATCGATCGCCGCCGTCGCAGCCTGATGGCGCAATTCACCCAACACGTGGCGTGGGACGCCGGCACGCGCGTCGCAATGGTACAGACTGTCGCGAAGACCCTTCCCCCCAATGTACAAGATCGTCTCGACGTCTCGCGCATCGATTACTTTCCCGATCCGGTCTACCTTGCGGTACTCGATGACGGGGTCGTGCCGGATGCCGTGTGGCTGGCGGATGGCGAGCTGTGGAGCGACCAGCGGCGCCCGATTCCTGACGCGCTTGGGCGCCCCGGGGATGCTGCATCGCGCACGCTGGACGTCGATGGCAGCGGACAACATATCATCCTCGCGGTACGCGTCCCCGTCGATGTTCCGGCGCGCGGCGCGGTGACACGGCGCTTTGCGTTCGGCTATGTGCCCGGTGGTGGAGCCGCCGACTCGGCGGTGGCGGAGCTGCGCGGCCGTGCGGGCAGCTTGCGTGACGACACCGCCGCGGCGTGGAAGCAGCGTCTCATCTGGGCGGCATTTCCGGGATTGGCGGACGCTGGCGTCGCGCAACGCGAGATCGCCTGGGCAGCGTACAACATGCTCGCCAATACCACGTTCGACGAGTACCGCAACGTGCGCCTGCTCGGTCAGGGCGGCTCATACAAGTATATTCACGGCCTCGACGGTGCGATGGGCGATCTCGCCCTGTTTGCGGAATCGTTGGTGCTGCTCGACCCGGGAATCGCCGCGGATACCTTGACGTATGCGCTGGCGTCGCAGATCGGGCCGGCGCAATCGACACCGTGGCGATTTCCCTACGCGACGACCGGTGTCGGCGCGTTCAGCGATGTTCTGATCTACACCCAACGCAGCGACGCCTACTACTTCCTGCCCGCGGCGATCGGCCGGTACGTAGCGCTCACCCGCGATAGGGATTTCCTGACGCGCACGATTCCCTTCTATCCACGGGCCACGGGCGACAGTGGCGATGTGATGAACCACATCGGGCGCGCACTCGACTATGGCACCGAGACGCTCGGGTTCGGTGCGCGTGGTATCGTCGCAATGGGCACTGGCGACTATGCCGATGGCATCAACAGCCTGGCGTCGCCGAGTGATCCGGCGACCCCGACCGGCACCTCGTCGACGTACAACGCCGGCGCGATTGTCTATGGGTTCCCGCTGGCGGCGGACATCGTGGAAGCCGGGGATGCGGCGCTTGCGGAACGCATGCGTGCGCTGGTGGCGTCGCAGGCCGATGCCTTGCTGAATCAAGCATGGGAAGGACAGTACTTTTATCGTGGCTTTGTCGACAGCGGCAACCCGTTGGCGCCGCAGATCTTCTTCCTCGAGCCGCAGGTGTTTCCCGTTCTGGCGGGTATCGTCGATACGGTCCGTGGCGATGCGGCCCTCGGCGAGGTGGTGAGCCGGCTGGAAACCAGCATCGGCGCCCTGAGCAACGTCGCGCTCGGGTCCGGCACCGGGATTGGCGGGCCGGACAAGCCGCTCGTCGGCGGCATTTGGCCGGTGGCGAACGCGTGGCTGACTGCCGCGTATGCGCAGCGTGACGTGAGTGCGGCGTGGAGCAGTTTTACGCGCAACACGTTGGCGGCGCACGCCGAGAAATATCCCGACTTGTGGTACGGGATCTGGACCGGGCCTGACTCCTTCAACGGGCCAGACAATCCACGGCCTGGCGAGGCCGACGCCCACGCGGTGACGGCGTTGACCGACTATCCGGCGCTGAACTCGCATATGCACACCAGCCCGGTGAGAGCGCTCATGGACATTGTCGGCGTCTCGGGGACGCGCGACGGTGTGCGCATCATCCCGCGCCTGCCGACCGAAACATTTACGGTCGAATGGCCACGCCTGCGCCTGCACAGCACGCCGGACTCGATCGATGGCAGCTACGCCGCATCAGCCGACGGCCCCGTGGTCATGGAGGTGGCCCTTCCCAGCGGCCTTCGCGGCGACGCCGCACCGACGGTGACTGTCGATGGTGCTCCCGGCGACGCCGTCGTCGCCTCCGGTATTGCCCGCTTTGTTCTGCCGGCGCGTGCGGCGAGCGCCGTCTCGTGGCGTATCGATTGAGATCCGGCACACGCGCGCGGCGGCAGCCCCGCGCGAGCCGCAACGACCGCGGCCCATAGAAAGATAGTGGGCACCGCCCGCTTCTCATGATTAAATTGCGGCCGGTTGTGTGGAGAGCGCTATGAAACTCGAGGACATTCGGCGAAGGCTCTTGGAGCAGCGACGCATGCTGCTGCAACAGGTCGCACGGGTTGAGGATAACCTCCGTTGGCTGGGTACGAATGTCGAGCCGGAGATGGAGGAGGAAGGGCAAGAGGCAAACATTGCCCGCCTGCTCGCACGGCTGGACGACCGTGACCGAGGGGAGCTTGCGGCGATCGACGGCGCACTGGCGCGCATCGCGACCGGTGAGTATGGGCGCTGTACGGTCTGCGGCGAGCTCATACCCGAGCGACGCTTGGACGCGTTGCCGGCGGCAGACATGTGCGTGACCTGCGCGCAAGCGCGCGAACGCTTGCCGTCGTGAGCCCGCGCTTGCCAAAGCCGGGCAGCAACGACGCCGACCGCGGATCGCAGCGGCTAGTCAAGGTTGGCACCGCCTAGCGACCAACGGGGCAGCCCATGGACAGAACGCCGACCGCAGGTCAGCGTCTCGGACTTGGGGGCCTGCAGCGATCCAATGGGGAGCACGCCAGAGAAGGGATGCCGCGCGTAGAGTCCATCGAAGGCCTCTCGGCCGCGGGCGCCAGTTGGCGCCGGCACCAGCGCTCGATCCCGTCGCGCACGTAGGCCGGATCGAGACCGACAACGTCGCAAATGTGTTGGAATGAGAATGGGTCGGCATTGTCGCTGAGCATCCAGGCGCGGGCTTCCTGATAGAGCTGCCGCTCGTTACTCCGCCGCGCCGACAGGTGCTTCTGGATGCAGTTGACCGCGTCCTCCAAGATGGCGATCATCAACCGTCGCTCACCTTGAATCGGAGACCGCTTGCGTAGCAGATCGAAGAACTGTGCGGGGAGCACCACGTCAGACTGCACCATTGGAGAACGGTGCTGATGGGTGCCGATCATGATCATGACTCCTTTCCAGGCGAGGGCCTGACCACGTCGAATCGCGGCCTAGTATGGCATGAACGCTCCCGCTGCAGAAGCCGCCTTTTGCGCCAGCGGCTGGCGGGGCTGCGCAACTGAAATCGGGGTGATACGTTCAACGCACAGAGCGCCATTGCATCGACTGATGGCGCTGACCGAGGACATCTGGACCGATGAGATCCCGAAATAGGACACGCGGAAGCGTGTTTGCGACATTTTTGCTGGTGGCAACGATGATGCGAGGCGCTGCGCCGTTGCGCGCCCAGGACGGGCTTCCCGAGGGCATCCCGCCGCCTCCAGAAGGGGCGCCGCCGCCGGGTCCGCCGCCGTCCGACGGCGCACCAACAGGCAACCAGGCCGCTGGCGCCGCGGGACGAACCCCGCCGCGTTTGAGCTTTGTCGACGGCAGCGTCTCCTTCTGGCGTCCAGGGGCCGAGGATTGGGCACCGGCGCAAGTCAACACACCGCTGGCCCCGGGGGATGCCTTGTATGCGACCGACGGTGCAAATCTGGAGCTGCAGATTGGCCCACGCGCCTTTGTCCGCGGCGGTGCGGGCACGCAATTGAGCCTCGAAAATCAGGATCTCAACTTCCTGCAACTGAAGATCACCACCGGGCATCTCTCGCTCGATCTGCGCAGCATTACCACCGGACACACCATCGAGATCGACACCCCGGGCGCGGCATTCACCATCGATCACACCGGCTACTACCGCGTTGACGTCGGCGCCGACACGACGACGTTCATCACCCGCCGTGGCGGCTCTGCCGCCATGACTCCTGCTGGTGGTCAGGCTGCAGGCATCTCGCCCAGTGAGCAGGTGGTCGTTTCCGTCAGCGAGCCGCCGAGCGTCGCAACCTACGTCGCCCCCGAGGTCGATGCCTGGGATCGCTGGAACTATGATCGCACGGATCATCTCATCGACGCGCTGAGCGCGCGCTACGTGCCGCCCGGAGTCTACGGCGCCGACGCGCTCGATCACTACGGCAACTGGCGTGAGGTCGGCAACTATGGGCCGGTATGGGTGCCGGAGGGCGTCGGCCCGACGTGGGCACCCTACAGCACCGGGCGCTGGATCTTGGATCCGTATTACGGTTGGACCTGGGTCGACGTGGCCCCCTGGGGGTGGGCGCCGTATCACTATGGCCGTTGGGTGTACTTGAACGACTACTGGGCGTGGGCGCCCGGCCCCGTCCTCGCTGCGCCGGCCTATGCGCCGGGATTGGTGGCATTTTTTGGCGGCGGTGGCTTCGGCGTCAGTGTGGGGCTGGCTACGGCGCCTGTTGGATGGGTGGCGCTCGGTTGGGGCGAACCGTGCATTCCGTGGTGGGGGCACGCGGGTTTTGTCGGCCGGCCATGGTGGGGCGGATGGGGCGGGCCGCATGTCGTGAACAACACTGTGATCAATAACACGACGATCGTGAACGTAAACAACATCAACATTTACCGCAATGTCGGCGTGCATAACGCCGTCGTTGCGGTGCCGCGCGACCGTTTCGGGCGAGGGGGCATCGAGAGCGCGCGTTTGTGGAATGTCGACGCCCATCGCCTGCAGCCAATCCATGGGCCATTGCCCGTCAAAGCCACGGCGGCAAGCCTGCTGCCCGCATCCGGTCGTGGGGTGCGTCCCCCGGAGAGCGTGTTGCAACGCCAGGTAGTGGGGACCCGCCCGTTCCATGATCCCACCACGGATCTGCATGCCGCCGGCCTCAATCCGGCGCCATCGGTGCGCGCCTCCCAGCCGCGGTTGGTGGCCGCGCCGTCCCACACGCAAGCGGCGCTGGGGTCGCCGCGCCCGCCCTTCGGAGCATCGGCGGCGCCCGAACGCGCGCGACCATCGTTGCCGCCGCGCTTCAACGAAAACCCGCAATCCGCCTCCCCGCCGCGCCGCGAGCCGGCGCGAGAGGCGGCGCAGCCGCGACCGAGCCATTCTGCGCCACCCGTCATTACCAACGTGGAACCGCATTCCCAGGGACAGGCGGGCGCACCAGCGCAAAACGCGCCACCGCCGCTTCAGCCATCGCATATCTCGCCACCACCAGCGCAGCCACAGATGGGTGCCCCTGTGCATGCCGTGCCGTCACGGAGTGCGCCACAGCGAGGCGGGCCGCCGCCAGCGCCGCAGGTTCA
>CAZTDK010000137.1:0-11110 GCA_964611965.1 uncultured Binatia bacterium (SeqCode)
ATCAAGCTTGTCGTCCGTGAAATCATTCCAGGGAAGCGAAATGATCCAATCAATGTAGTTGCGGACGACGGTCGCCTCGGCGGACATCGGCGACATCATCTTGAGCTTCTTAAGCTCCTTATCGACCTTCTCCTTGGCTTCGGCCGACAGCTTCTTTTGCTTGATCTTCTCTTCGAGCTCCTGAATCTCGTTCTTGAACTCGTCCTTTTCGCCGAGCTCCTTTTGGATCGCACGCATCTGTTCGTTGAGGTAGTACTCCTTCTGCGTCTTCTCCATCTGTTTCTTGACGCGAGTACGGATGCGCTTCTCAACCTCCAGGATCTCGATCTCGGACCGCATGTAGCCCAGCACCTTCTCGAGGCGCTCCGCCGGATTGGTGGTCTCGAGCAAGGTTTGTTTATCCTCGATCTTGATACCGAGGTGGGCCACGATCGTGTCCGCCAACCGCGCGGGATCGTCGATGGATGCCACCGACATGATCATCTCTGGCGGGATTTTCTTGTTGAGCTTGACGTAGTTTTCAAACGTCGAGTTGACCGAACGGATGAGCGCTTCGACTTCGGTCGTCTTCTCGCAGATCTCTTCGATCTCCTCCGCGACAACCAGGAAGTACTCGGCTTCATCCAGGTAGCGCAGGACGCGCGCGCGCTTCTTCCCTTCGACCAAGACCTTGACGGTACCGTCGGGCAGGCGCAGCAACTGCACGACCGTCCCGAGTGTGCCAACTCGGTAGATATCCTCCTCACTCGGGTCGTTCGTCTTGGCTTCGCGTTGGGCGGCCAGCAGAACATATTTCTGTCGGTTCATCGCCTCTTCGAGCGCCTTGATGGATTTCTGTCGGCCAACGAAGAGTGGCACCACCATATGGGGGAAGACGATGATATCCCTCAACGGCAGCAACGGCACACGCAGCCCTGCGCCACCCGGGCCTGGATTATCCCGCTTGTCGTTTCGAAAGAGCATGTTCAATTCCTCTCTGCGTCTCCGCGACTAAGCGGTTTCGGCTGCCTTTTGGTACAGAACGATCGGCTGCTCGCGCTTGGTGACGACTTCTTCGGAAATCAAGACCTCCTTGATCGCCGGCTGTGACGGAATCTCGTACATCACATCCAACATGGTGTTCTCGAGAATCGCGCGCAGCCCGCGGGCTCCCGACTTGCGCTTCAAGGCTTCACGGGCGATCGCCGTCAACGCGCCATCGGTGAACTTCAGGTGCACGGTCTCCATCTCGAAGAGCTTTTGATACTGGCGCGTCAGCGCGTTCTTCGGCTCGCGCAAGATGCGCACCAGATCCTGCTCGGCAAGCTCATCGAGCGTTGCAATCACGGGCAGACGGCCGACGAACTCCGGGATCAGCCCGAACTTGAGCAAGTCTTCGGTTTGCACCTCGTGGAGCAACTCGCTGACGCTGCGCTCCTCCTTGCGACGAATGTCCGCACCGAAGCCCATGCCCTTCATCCCGATGCGACGGCGGATGATTTCTTCCAAGCCCACGAAGGCGCCGCCACAGATAAACAGGATGTTCGCGGTGTCGACTTGCAAAAACTCCTGCTGCGGATGCTTGCGTCCCCCCTTCGGCGGCACGCTCGCCGTCGTCCCTTCGATGATCTTGAGGAGCGCCTGTTGCACCCCTTCGCCGGATACATCGCGCGTGATCGACGGGTTGTCACCTTTGCGGGAGATCTTGTCGATTTCGTCAATATAGACGATGCCACGCTGCGCCTTTTCGACATCGTAATCGGCGTTCTGCAAGAGACTGAGGATGATGTTCTCAACGTCCTCGCCGACGTACCCGGCTTCCGTCAAGCTCGTGGCATCGGCGATGGTAAACGGCACCTGCAGAAAGCGCGCAAGGGTCTGGGCCAAGAGCGTCTTTCCCGAACCGGTCGGTCCGATGAGCAAGATGTTGGACTTCTGCAGCTCGACATCGCCGGTCACCAACTGCGAGTCGATGCGCTTGTAGTGGTTGTGCACCGCCACCGCCAGCACCTTCTTGGCGCGCTCTTGCCCGATCACATACTGGTCCAGCACCTTCTTGATGTCCGAAGGCTTGGGCACCGCGGAGGTGGAGGCGAGCCCTTCTTCCTGGTCGCACTCTTCGGCGATGATATCGTTACACAGGTCGATGCATTCGTCGCAGATGTAGACGGTCGGACCCGCAATGAGCTTGCGCACCTCATCCTGGCTCTTGCCGCAAAACGAACAGACAAGGTTGCCGCTGCGATCATCACCGTGCTTGGCCATAACACCCTCACACTTTCTTCAACGGCCTGCTGGCGATGACTTCATCCACCAGCCCGTACTCTACCGCCTGCTTGCCGGTCAGAAAGAGGTCGCGATCGGTATCCTTCTCGATTTTCTTGAGACTCTGGCCCGTGTGTTTGACCAGAATGTTATTGAGCTGCTCGCGCACCCGGAGAATCTCCCGCGCCTGGATATCGATGTCCGTGGCTTGCCCTTGCACCCCGCCGAGCGGTTGATGGATCATGATCCGCGAGTGCGGCAGCGCGTAGCGTTTCCCTTGTGCGCCCGCCGCCAGCAGCCACGCCGCCATGCTCGCCGCCTGCCCCAAGCAGAGCGTCGACACGGATGGGCGGATGTACTGCATGGTATCGTAGATCGCCAACCCCGCGGTTACCGAACCACCCGGCGAGTTGATGTAGAAATGGATGTCGCGTTCCGGATCTTCCGATTCGAGGAAGAGGAACTGCGCCGTAATCAAATTCGCAATTTCGTCGGAAACCTGAGATCCCAAAAAAACGATACGGTCTTTCAGCAGTCGAGAATAGATGTCGTAGGCGCGCTCGCCCCGCCCGGTTTGTTCGACCACAATGGGGACAAGACTCATGACCACCCCGCAATTTTCTTCATGCTGACCCGGATTCTAACCATTTTCGCGCACTTCAGCAATGTTCGGCGCGCGGTCGCCGTCGACATGTGGCGCGCGTTCCACATCCTTGATTGTCGCGTGTGCGACCACGGCATCGATCGCACGCCCCTGGATCATGCGCGCGTGCAGCTGACGGCGCGCTTCAGGGTTCTGATAGAGCGCGCGCACACGCTCCGCGGCTGTCCCCGCTCCCGCCGCGAGAGCAGCGACCCGCGCTTCGACGTCTTCGTCAGAAACCGCGATGCGCTCCTGGCGCGCGATTGCCTCGAGCAGGAGACCCAACTTTACTTGTTCCCGCGCGCGCGGCTCGAGCTCGGCACGCAAGCGTTCGCGCGCCTGCGTCTCGTTCTTCGGGCGAATGCGTTGCTGCTGCCAATCATGCCAGACCTCTTCCACCAAGGCCTCGGTCCGCCGCTGCACCATCGCCGCAGGAACTGGAACTTCATGGCGCTGGGACAACGCGTCGAGCAGCGCGCGCTGCACCGCCTCATCCGCCGCCTGCGCGGCCTCGGCCTGCAGCTGCTGGCGCACGCGCCCGCGGAGCTCTTCGAGCGTCGCGCAAGCGCCGTGATCCTTCGCAAACTCGTCGTCAAGATTGGGGAGCTCTTTTTTCGAGAGCCGCTCGACGTGGATCTTGAAGTGCACGGTCTTGCCGCGCAGCTCGGCGTTCGCGTGCTCCGGCGGATAGGTCGCGGCAAACTCGACGTCACTGCCGACGCGGGCGCCCATCAACGCCTGATCAAACTCCGGCGGAAATCCGTTCGCGCCGAGCTCGATGTCGCGGTGCTCGGCACGACCCGCGAGACGGCCGTCGATGTGTCCCTGGTAGTCCATCGTCACGACATCTCCGGCCTGCGCTTCGGCACGGTCGATGATCGGCTGCAACTGCGCCAACGACTGACGCAGACGTTCGATTGCCGCCTGCACGTCGGCGTCGCTGACCGGCGCGAGTGGCCGTTCCACCTCGAGCCCGGTGTAGCGGTCGGCAACGACCTCCGGCTTCACTTCGACCGTGGCCTTGTATCGTAAGGGCGCGCCCGGCTCCGCTTGCTCGGTGACGATCTCGGGTTGGCCAACCACGGCGATCTGTTCTTGCTCGATGACCTCGGCATACGACCGTTGAATCAACTTGCCGAACACATCACCGCGGACGCGATCACCGAACATACGCTCCAGCACGTGCCGGGGCACGCGCCCCGGACGGAAGCCCGGAACTTTGGCGGCGCGCCCAAGATCGGTGTAGGCTTTCTCAATCTCCGTCTGCACGTCCTCGCCCGATACTTCGACCGCGAGTCGGCGGCGCAGCGCATCAACCGTCTCGACGTCGACTTTAAGGGTCATACCGCGAACTCCAGCGCTGGATTCAAGGTTAACCATAGGCACCCTAGTGATTCAAGAAAATTTAGTGGACGTTCCCCGCAACACCAAGGCGACTGCAGCTCTCGCACAGATCCCCCTCGCGCTCTTGCGTGCTCGATAATCCGCGACACCTCGGAACGCCTAACAATCGACGCCGACGAAATCAACGACGCGCACATGCGCACGCGCCGTTCGAAGAATTCCCATCCGACATGATGCCGTTGGAATGCGCTCGTGCGGCGGCAGCGCGCGCTAACCCACATTGCCTGTGAGATAAGCGGCATCGTTCCAAGAATCGCATCCTTCGAGACGGCGCCTGAGATAACGGCGCCTCCTCAGGATGAGCGGAAAACCTCGTGGATGCTCTAACAAACACCGCTCACGCTGAGGAGGTCGCGTCTTCTCAGCGACCGTCTCGAAGGCGTGCCCGCCTGGCAGGATGGTTCTTAACTCACTGGCATTGTTGCTAACCCCGATGTGACAAAGGCTTCTCACACCGAGGCGCAGAGACGGAGAGAAGAGACCACAGATAATGAGACTGCCCTTTGGGGCATGGCTAGCGAAACAGTGGCTATCTCTGCGTCCTCTGCGGCTCCGCGTGAGCTTCTGCTTTTTCTCATCACGGTTAGCAGCCGATTCCGGAATTCAGCCACTCGCCGTTCGCGCAACGGTACATCGTGCCGGCTTGACAGATGGACGAGCCATTGGTGACGCTCACGCCGTTGAACGAGCAGTTGCGCAGCGGCTCTACTATGGGCGGCGCGTCGGCAGCTCGGACGCCAGTATCGATGTTCGTCACCGCTCCGTGCTCGTCGATATGCACCACCACCATGCGCCCCGCATACGCACGCACGTCGAAGCTCGGCGGCGCGCTGAACAAGCGGTTATCACCGGCAATGCCGAACGTCCGCCCGACCGGATCGCTGGTCACCAGCTCCCCCGAGACCACTTCATAGCCATGATTGATCGGCTCCGTGTGGATGGGGAGCTGGGTGATTTGCAGCACATGGCCATCACGCGACAACTGCACCTCTACGGCCTTGCCGTCAAACTCCTCGACTACCGAGCTGCTCGGAGCCGTAAACGTACCGGCGTGCCCAACAATACGAAATCGGCTCGAGGTTCCCCGGATTGGCACTAGCTCGCCGGTGAGCACACCACCGTCGGCCACAACGACATCGCTGCGATGTTCGCGCGCAGTGGCCCGATGCGGAGCTGACAATACCCCGATCAGGAAAAGCATCGACACCACGGCGCCTAGCGATTTTATGTCCATTGTACACCTCCTCTCGAGAGTGGTGCGCAACACCCGTGCCATCATTTGGCGTGATTGCTCGCGCGAATCACTGCGTTGCACTGGTTCGCGACGCAGCAATTCTTTCAAGAGGCGACGCAAAGCCTTCAAGAACCTCCTGCCGTGCGCGGGCTCGCGCTCATGCGGGAATACGCGCTGCCGAAAATTGGACATGCCTTGCCAGAGGTGAAATATCCCTGCGTGCGGCCGTGAATAGACCGCACACGTGCGCGTCGCTCAAAAGGGAAAAATGAAAGTCGTGGTCACCAGCTTCGGTTCAGATGGGGACGTCAATCCCTTGCTGGCGATTGCCGGCGCGCTGGTGCGCCGTAACGTGGACGTGACGTTCGTCGCCAACCCGTTCTACGAGCGCCGCGCGCAGAGCACCGACAGCCGCTTCGTCGGCGCCGGGAATTTCTTCGACGTGTTCGCGGCGCTGCAATCGAACCCGCGCTACCTCAGGCTGGGCACCGGCATCGCGGCGATATGGAGGGATCTCGCTGAACCGAGCATTCGCGACATTTACCCGGTTGTCCGAGACACCGTTCGCGATGTCGGTGCGACGGCGGTTGTCTCGCATGTACTGTCCTACGGAGGCATTTGGGCGGCGGCAACGACCGGGGTCCGCAACGTCGTCGTAACCACAACGCCGTCGGCGTGGTTGTCGCGTCATCAACCCGCACTCTTCGGGAATTGGCGTCCCCCGCGAGCGCTGCAGGGCGCATTGACGGTCGCGCTGCGCGGCATCACGAACACCGTGCTCCGCCAGGCGCTGCGACGCCTGGCCATCAAGATCGGCGCGCCCATGGGGTCGAATGTCGTCCCCACTCCAGACCTCAATCTCGGAGTCTGGCCGGAATGGTTCCGCCCTTCCGCACCGGATGATCCGCCGCGAGCCCGGATGTGCGGCTTCGTCTTCGACACCGTCGATGCGGGGCAGCCGCTTTCCGGCAACGTCGAATCGTTTCTCGCCGCGGGCGACGCGCCCGTCGTCGCCGGGTTTGGGTCCGCGGCCAGTCTGCACGGCGCGGATCGTTACCGTGCCGTGGCCAACGCGTGCGCCACGCTCGGCCAACGCTGCGTGCTCATCGGCCCTTCAGCGGACGTCGTAGCACCGACGCCCGACGTGATGGTCGTTCCGTCCGCGCCGTACGCCCGGATGTTTCCGGCCGCGTCCGCGATTATCCATCACGGAGGATTCGGCACCTGCGCGGAAGCGCTGCGCGCCGGCAAACCGAGTCTCGTCACGCCGTTCGCCTTCGATCAGTTCGACACGGCGGCCCGCGTCGACGACGCCGGTCTCGGCCGCTGGTTGGTCGGCAAAGCCCATGACGCCGGAGCCATTGCGACCGCGCTCGATTCCGTGCTGCGCAGCGCTCAGCTCAAGACGGCGGCGCGCGCGGCGGCAGCGAAGATCGCCGGCGCTCCAGACGGTGCGCAGCGCGCCGCCGAGCTCATCGCAGCCTTGTAGCGTCGGCGTCGAACTGCTCGTCTAGCCGCCTGTCGAACTTGGCAGCGCGCAGCGATCAATCCTGTCCCCAGGCTCCCCGAAGGGGGGAACGGACCACAGAAAAGACGCCGACTGCAGGTCCTACGCTTTTTGCTCGCCCGCGGCGCGGCGCCGGCGGCCGCTGAGCAGGTAGAGATCGGCGCGCGGCTGAAAGAGCGGATCGGCGGAGGCTTCAATTCCGT
Source organism: uncultured Binatia bacterium (SeqCode) (assembly GCA_964611965.1). GTDB lineage: Bacteria > Desulfobacterota > Binatia > HRBIN30 > HRBIN30 > CAZTDK01. The sequence continues at coordinate 7,236 of CAZTDK010000137.1, forward strand.
CGACGCGCGGGATGGGATCAAAGATGATGCGCCGCTGTTCCGCGTCACTGGCTGCCACCAGCGCGTTCAATACAAGCGCACCAAACCAAATCTGCGGCCGGCTTGCCGGCCAGCGGATAGTGGCGTCGTCAACGGGGTCTCCGTCCTCGGCCACCTGCAGTGCGATGTTGAACTTGATGGGACCTTTGGCGATGCGTTTCCTGATCTCGTCGAACAGGAAGTTGGGATCCTTGGCGGCCGCGGCGGCCGCATCCAGATACTCCGTACCCAGCTCTGGAAGGATGCGATAGCGACCAAAGCGGCTGCTTCCGTCTGCGGCGGTGAACTTGACCGCGGAGACGGCAAAGAACGTCTCCCGCGCAAAGCTTGTGGGGATCGGCTTGGCAGCCTGGACGAATTGCAACGCCTTGGGATGCGCACCCAAAAATTGCTCGATCGCGTTGGGATGAGGCTTGGAAGGATCACTGGCCGCGACAGCGTGGAGGAACTCCAAGAATTCCTCGGCGGTCCGGGCGGGAAAGCCGTCATGCGAGTGCGCCACGATGTCGGTGTGCACATGTTCACCCAGATGAAACCGGATGGCACAGCCGCGCGGGCTGGCACCCTGGGCATCGTTGTCCGGAACAGTGGGAATCCCGGCAAAGTCGGAGAGGCGCACGGTAATGGATGTCTCGCCGCGCGCGTGCGGCGCACGCGTCAGCGACGCCGCATCAGGAGCGGGTTTGAAGGTTCCGGTGAACAGGACGCCCTTGGCGTGCGCGGGCCGGAAACCGGGATGCTCGCCGCCGTTGACCGTGTCGAAGGCCTGCAACAGCTCGCGGCTGAGCGCCAAGGCTTTGGGGTCAGTGGGCAGAGGCATTGGGAACTCCTTTCCTACGCGATCTTCTGCAAAGTGAGTGGAACTTTGGGGGACGCCAGTGTCGTTGGTACGGGTGTGGCGCTTGTCACCTGAAGGGTGTCATCGGCCATGAGCGGTGTCGGTTCATTAGCATGAGTATGCCGACGTGCGCTACGGGACGCCGCCAATCCGACACGTCCCTCGATACAGCGTGTGAAAAGATCGCGCCTACTCGGGATGCCAGTGAGTGAAGGCCCAACCCGCCTGGCGAATGAATTCGCGGCTACGAAGAGCACGCAGTCGCCATACGGCGACTGCCATCCACTGGGCACAACAGCCGGGAAATCGGCCAGTCCGCGCAGGCGGACTTTGTGTGTCTCGTAGGCGCGGTTTCAACCGCCGCCGGCGGCGCATCTTACCAACTTTGACTCACTGGCATCGCGCCTACTCGTGATGAACGGAAATCTGCTTTGGGATCCACACACAATCCGTTCCCCCCGAGCCGCCTTCCGTTGGCGGCGTATCGAGGGACGCGTCTTGAATTGGCAAAGCCGGCCGCCAGCTCACCATCGCAGATCCGGAAACAGCCGGGCGATGGTGCGCGCAATGCCGTCCTGATGCGGCCCGGCGGTGATCTCGTCCGCCACCGCCAATACTTCGGCATGTCCATCGGCGACCCCGACTCCGTAACCAGCCGCGCGCAGCAGCGGCACGTCGCTGAGGTCGTCGCCAAACGCCACTGACTGCGCAAGTGTCAGGCCGTGGCTGGCGAGCAGTGGCGCGAGCAGCGTCGTCTTATCGCTGCCAGCCGCAGTGATGTTGATGAAGCGCCCGCCGTCCAGCGGCATCGCGGCGACGGCTCCCGGCCAGCAGCGGGCGATGTCCTCGGCGAGCGCGTGCAGCGGCGTCTGCGCGCTCCACACCGCGAGCTTGCACGCCGACGCTGTACGCGCCTGCGCGAAAGGGACGAGCTCCGCCGTCGTGCACCCCCACTCGCGCAGCGCAGCCTCGGGCGGAATGATGGGACCGAAGGCCGCCTGTCCGTCGGCGGTGTGGATGCCGATGGTGGGCGACGACTCTGACGCTTCGGCGAGCGCGGCGATCGCACCCACCAGGTCGGCGGCGATCTCGGTGGCGGCGTGGAATCCGCTGCGCGTGCAGCGTGCGAGCGCGCCGGCATGGAAGACGCCGCTCTCGGCCAGCCACGCCAGCGGCCCGAGCGCGATCGCCGCCGACGCGGGCCGGCGAGCGGTGGCCACGAAGCAGGCGAACCCCGCCGCACGGCAGGCGCTGATCGCCGCGACGGTCGCCGCATGCGGCCGCCCCCCGGGCGGCACCAGCGTACCGTCGATGTCGAAGATCAGCGCACGGAACCGGGGCATCGGGCTGAGTGTCTGTAGTAGTGGTAGGGGTCAACAACCTATATTGAATGAAGCCGCGTATCTGGATGGTTCAGATCTCCATGCTGGCACCAGCCGCGCGCCCGAGCAACATACGGCACAGAAAGAAAGCTCACGCAAAGGCGCAACAACCAGGACGAGTTCGCACACTACCGCGCGGTGCTCGAGCGCCACTGCAAAGAAGTGGGCCGTGACTTCGGAGAGATTCGCATCACCGCGATGTCCGGCGGCATTGCGTATGAATCCCCGGCAGAGCTCGACGCGTACATGCAGCGCATCGCGGCGCAGGGAATCGACCGCAGCCTCCTGCTTCAACTGGTGAGCTGCAACGGTTCGCATGCACAGTGCGCCGAGTTCCTGTCGCAATGGAAGAAGCTCGGGGTCGACGGCATCATCTTCTACTTCAATGACGTCGCCACGTACGGGGACGGGCAGTCACAGCCGGAGATCTTCAAGCGGGATGTGCTGCCGCACGTGTGAGCTGCTGTAGGAGCAAAGCGACTCGCGACCTCTGACGACGGCGCCGCCGGACAATTCCATCAGCGGGGAGTAGTTTCGCCTTGCCGTCGCGGAAGGCGGCTTGCTTCACAGCGTCCTCGCCGACGAGCGGCAGGCCCCAGATGACGGCATCCACGGCGCGGCGTTCCACCGTGCGGCGGTTGAGCTCAGCGGAGGACAAGTCCTTCGCGTGTGTGGTCAGAGCCAGTGCGCTAACGAGCACGGCTGCCATGAGGTCTTGTGGGCGCGGCCTTTTCACTGTCTTCTCCCTTCGCCGTTGCTGGATTGCCAGGCGGTCCAAACACCGCCGGCGTCCACTGTCGTTACGGCGCCTGTGCCGGCCCGATCTGCGGCGCGCGGACCGGCTTCGCCATGCCGTAGAAGACCACGACGCCCTGGCCGCCGCAGCGCGTCGACAGCGCCTCATTGGGCGTACCGACACAGCTGTCGATGTCCTGCCAGTTGTTGATCGCCCAGACGTTGCCCGCGGGATCGACGGCAATATCCGTCTGCATCTGCAAGCCTCCACCCACATATCCGCCAGGCGGGGAGATCTGATCGCCGGTCTTCATGCCTGGCGGGCAATTCTCTGTGCGCACGCCGCAGAGCTGCACGATGGGGCTCGTGGGCATCGCGAAGTTGGATACCCAGATGTTGTCGTTGCCATCCACGACGACGGCCCACGGCCCAGGAAGGCCACCGCCTTTGAACGGCGAACCCGGGAGCGGCGTGCCGTCAGGCCGCAGCACCGTGATGCTCCCGCTGCCGCCAGTCTGCCCGGACATTGTCTTCGTCAAGTAATCGGATGCCGACGTCACGCCCTCGGTTTTCAGGCGGACTCCCATGTCCACCAGATGGGCCATACCCATCAGCCCGCTGCCGAATCGGTTGGTGATCCAGACATTGCCCTGGCTGTCGATGTTGAGCCCGCTGTTGAGGTAGCCGGTCTTGAAATTCTCCGACTTGCTCGGATCGGTGGCGGGGAACCGCGTCACCTTGTCCGAGCTGTCCGCCACCCAGATGCGATCCTGCTGGTCGATGGCCAGGTGGAATGGCGCGGTGAAGGACTTGCACGGCTCAGCGTTGTCGCCTTCGCAGACGAGGCGGCCCTTGCTCCAGTCGCCCTTCGGGAAGTACAG
>CAZTDK010000138.1:0-11101 GCA_964611965.1 uncultured Binatia bacterium (SeqCode)
GGGGAGCGGGCCATAGAAGAGACGCCGACCGCAGGTCCTAGCCTGCCGACGGCAGGACCTTCGCCGCAGCTGAGTCGCGCACGACCGCCGGCCTGACCCGCCGCGCCTGGCGGCCGAGAAGCAGGAAACCGGGCGCCGTCAGCACCAGCAGCGCTGCCGAGACGCCCCAGGCGATCGGAATCCCCAGATCGCGTGCCGCCAGGCCGATGCACACGAGTCCGGCCCCGCCGCCTAGGGTGAAGCTCATTGCACGGACCGACAAGACCGTGGCGCGTTGCTCCGGCTCGATGTGCTCGTTCATCCACGACTGCAACAGTGGCTCGGTCAGTCCGAAGCCAATCTCCATCATCAGCACGCCCATCAGCGCGGGAAACACAGTCGTCGCAATGGCTGCCGCCGCCAGCATGCTGCCGCGCGTTAGGGTGGCCACGGTGAGGACGTACTCGCGACGGTACTGGTCGAGGAGCCGAGGAATGAGCGCGGCGCCGGCGATCGCTGCCAGGTTCACCACTGCCCAGATCCACCCCATGAGCCATGCCCCTTCACCGGTCAGCGTCTGCATCCGCGGCTGCCACGTCATCTGGAACGGCATGACCGCGAACGCCAGCAGGGCAGTCAGCAGACACAGCGACAGCATCACCGGTGTCCGTCGCACCGCCGCGAGCCCATTGCGTACCGTCCGCAGCAACGAACCATTGCGGCGTGCCGCTTCCACCCGCGGCGCGGCGTGTTCACGCATGATGGCGGCGGCCACCAACCCGGTCAGGCCGAAGCTCGCCGCCGCCACCAGCCACGGCAGGGCAATGTTGCGCTGCGCAAGGTAGCCGCCCGCCAAGCCGCTGGCGATCATCACGGTACGCGCGATCATCTGGGCGCGCGCGAAAAAACGGTCGGTGGACTGAACGGCGCCCTCGGCCCGCATGCTGTCCACCGCCCAGGCGTCGAGCGCCCCGTTGGCCAGCGTGTTGCCGACGGCGTCGACGCCCTCGGCCACCAGGAAATCGGCGAAGCCGTGCGCGAAGAAATAGAGGGTGAACGCTGCCATGCGCATAAAGCAGCTCAAGAGAAATGTGGTCTTTCGGCCGGCGAGATCAGCCAGAGCGCCCGTGGGGACCTCGAACAAAAAGGAGGTGATCAAGAACACCGCCAGGACGACGTTGATCTGAAAGAGATCCAAACCACGGCTGAGCAGAAAGAGCGGGTACACCGGCATGAGGAACGACCAGGCGAAACAATAGAACGACCAGACCACGTAGTAGGTGCGCTCGGTGCGAGTCATGGCAGGATACCCCAGTCGTACCGCGGTTTCCCGCATCGACTCAATGGCAGTGTTCCGACAGTCGTAGCTGCGGGAGCGGCGCCTCCCGGCGCGCGATGCGCCGGAGACGATGGCCGCCCGAGTCGTCAATCAGCCGAGCTCGAGGGTCATGCGGGTCTCCGCTCCCTCTCTTCGGGCATTACCCCTTGAAGAGGAGACCAACGATTCCGGCGACCAGAATAACGACCGGCTCTGGAATCTTCCGTACGTAGACCAACACCAGCAATGTGACGAGGCCGATCAGCACGGTCGGCACATCGACGATGGCACGCCGACCGAGAACGAATGCCGCGCCGGCGATCGCGCCTGTTGCCGCGGCCGTTACCCCATCGACGAAGGCCTTCACCTTGGGATGCTGGGCGGAGCGCCGGAAATACTGCGCCGGGATGACGACGAAGAGGTAGCACGGGAGGAACACCCCGATCGCGGCCAGGGTGGCGCCGATTGGCCCGCCGACGAGGTATCCGATGAAGGCGACGGTGATCACCACCGGCCCCGGCGTGATCATCGCAACCGCCACCGCATCGAGGAACTGCCTTTCGGTCAGCCAGTGAAATTGCCCAACGACACCGCCATAGAGGAACGGTACGATGGCCAGCCCGCTGCCGAACACGAACGCCCCGGCTTCCGCGAAATACAGGCCAATTTTCCACAGCGTGCCGATACTCGCCGGTCCCGCAATCCCTGCAATCAGCCAGGTTGGTGCGATGGCCATGGCGGACGTACGCAGGCGCGGGCGCGTTTTGACGACGAGCGCGACCACGCCGCTCAGCACGAAGAGCCAGACGACTTCGCTCTCGGTCCACGCCGTGACCGCAGCGCTGAGCAGGAACAGGGACCAGAGCAGCCAATCCGTGGCGAGGGTCATGCGCACGAGCTTGTAAGCGCTGCGTCCGATGATGGCGATGACCGCGGCGCCGATGCCGTAGAACGCGCCCTGCATCCACGGCAGCCCGCCGAAGCGCACGTAGACTGCCGAGAGCGCCAGCACCATCAGGAACGACGGGAGCACGAATGCCGCGCTCACGAGCGTGGCACCGAGAGTTCCCGCCCGGATCCATCCGAGGTAAATGGCGAGCTGTGCGGCCAGCGGCCCCGGTGCGAGCTGGGCGAGTGCCAGCCCCTCGACATAGTCCTGCTTCGAGACCCAGCGGCGCCGCTCGACCAGATCGCGCTGCATGTAGCCGGCGAGCGCAATCGGCCCGCCGAAGCCGAACGTGCCGAGGCGCACGAAATACACAAGGAGCTCGCGCAGCGTGCAGGGCACTGTTTCAGACGCAGCATCCGTTGGTGCCGCAGCTGCCATCATGATTATTCGGAGCGGTCCATAGAAGAAACGCTGACCGCAGGTCCTAGTGTTTCTGCGTCTCGAGCGCAACCTTCGGAAGTTTCGTAACGATCATCGAAGGCGCGGTGCCGGCGGACTGCGTTTCAATGGGGGTGCCGGTGATGGAGATCCGGCCAGTGCGGATGCGCATGCACTTCAGGTTCGTGCCGGTGCCAATGGGTGTGCTCCGAGGTCACGACTTCCGCGTGTTCATGCCGGTGATGGTCGTCGTCATGGCTGTGCGCGTGGAGGTGTTCGAGGGGGCTGTGGCGGTGTGGATGCTCGTGTTCGGTGGCAACGAGCGCGACGACCGAGATCACAAAGAGTACGGCGGCCGCTGCCTGCAGGCCCGTCACGGGCTCGCCGAAGATCGCCAGGGACAGCAACGCTGCGACAAACGGAGCGCTGGCGAATACCCCCTGGGCGCGGACCGCTCCGACCCGCTGCGCAGCCGCGGTGTGCAGCGCAATGCTCGCACCATACGAGACCGCGCCCACGACGATCGCCGCCACTACAGCGGCCGCACTCGCCCGCAGCGCTCCGGCAGCAACACCCAGCGTGAGATTCGTGACGCCGGCGACCGCACCCTTCCACAGAGTGCTGCGGGCCGGTGTCATTCCGTCGATCATCGCCGCGAGTAGATTGTCGATTCCCCAGCAGGTGCACGCCGCGGCCACCAGCAACGCCGCAATTGCATTCGAGCCGCCAGCAGTGCCACACAGCAGCGCACTCGCGGCAACGACGCCGATAACACCCACCCACGCGCCGCGCCCCATGTGCTCCTGAAACAGGACGGCCCCAAGCACCGCTGTTGCAACAACCTCAAAGTTCAAGAGCAGCCCGACTGTGCCGGCCGTTGCGAAGCGAAAGGCTGCGAGCAGCAAGATCGGCGCGACGATACCCCCCAGAATGACCATACCCGCCAGCCGCATGCGGTTCGCACCATCGAGCGCCACCCGACCGAATCGTCGTCGCTCCGTGCTCACCACCGGTGCCATTCCCGCGGCCGCTCCGAGGTAGAGCAGCCCCGCCAGTTGCAGCGGGGTGAAGTATTGGAGCAGCAGTTGACTGGCGGGGACGGACGCTGCGAAGAGCACCGCGGCCGCAAATGCCAGGAACAACCCGTACATGCGCCAAGAAGAAAATGGAAAACGGAGAATGGAACATTGAGAACGGAGAATGGGCCAATGCGTTCCATTTGCAGGTTCTGAATTCCCGGTTCTCCATTCCCGGTTTTCCATTTCTCTTCTGCTTGCTTGCGGCTCTGCCGGGTTAGGGACTGGCAAGTCCGACACGCTGTCAGTCCGCCAAGAGCTCGACCAGGCGCGCCATCTGATCGAGATGCTCGGCGAGCGACTCGCTGCGAAAGCGATAGTTCAGGATCGTTGCACCCAAGGTGCGGTACTCGTGCGCCTGCCGGCGGACTCGATCCGTATCATTGCGTGCGTCCACCGCCGGCTCGGGCCACAGGACGATCTCCAGCGGCCGCTCGCGCCGCTGCCACGCCTCCGTTTGCCGCGCGCGCGCTAGCATTGCGGCGATGTGTGGCGGTTCGAGCAGGAACGGGACCCACCCATCGCCAAGCTCGACGGCGCGCCGCAGCGAGCGCTCGGTCCTGCCACCGACCCAGATCGCGACGCGTTCCTGAACCGCGGTGGGATCCACAGCGAAGTTCTCATAGGAGAAGTGAGTCCCGTGGTAATGCTGAATCTGCTGTCCCCAACCGGCGCGAATCGCGCGGATGGCGTCATCGGCACGCGCGTCGCGCCCGGCGAATTGCTTGCCGAGCAGCTCGAATTCTTTCTGCAGCGATCCCACGCCGACACCGAGAATCAAGCGACCTCCGCTCAACCGGTCGAGCGTGCTGTAGTGCTTCAACACCTCCAATGGGTGATGGTACGGCAGCACGACCATATTCGTCGCCAGGCGAATGCGCTCGGTCTTGGCCGCCAGAAAAGCCAGCGTCGAGAGCAGGTCCCAGTAGCGCAGGCCACGGCGCGGATCGACGTCGGTTGGCACGGCGACGTGCTCGCTCGCGCCGAGGTGATAGTAACCGAGACGGTCCGCGGCTTGTGCGACCGCCACGAGATCGGACACCGGCGCATCCACCTCCCACGGATTGTGGGAGCGCGGTAGCAGCGTCACGATTGGAGTAATGATGCCCAGGCGTAGTTCGGTGGTCGGCGTCATTCGGGGAGCTCCGTGAGTGCTCGCAGCACTTCGTCCACTTTGGAAAATGCGCCGGATCGCGATCGGTGCCCCCCGACGCTTCCTTCCACGATGAAGAGAGTCAGCGCCGGACAAGCGCTTCGCCAGGATCGATTAGCCATTGTCGCCCGTCTTGGAGTGCGGCAGCGCACTTCGTCTGCTCGCCGACATCCAGTCCACCAGCCGTGCGAACGGCGGAAACCGCGCCGGCACGCGCTCGGGCGTGCGCGACAGGCTGCGGACGAAATACGTGCGGGAGAACTCTCCGGCCGAGAACAGGCGTCCCGATTCGTCGGTAAACCAGTTGTGCCAGGACCACCAACGCTGCCACGGGAAGAGACAGGCTTCGATCACACTGTATGGCAACCCGCGGCGTTCGCCTTCGGCTACGACGGCGGTTCCCCACTTGAGGAACGCGCACTTGTCGCGAATCATCTCATTGGGATCGGCCCGGTGGCTGACGAAGGGCAGCACCGGAATCGCGGGGTCGGTGCTGTACACATAGCCGTGCGTACCCACCATGGTACGAATGGACCATCCGCCATAGCGCTCGAGCGTATCGATCCACTCTGCCCCGGAGACATCCTGATTCGGCGAGGTAAACACCGTGTGCAGGAAGGAATCTCCGGCAAACAGAATTCCGCGTTCGCGATCGAGCAACGAGGCATGGCCGTCGCAATGTCCAGGCGAAGGAATGACGAGCAGTCGCGCCTGCTCGCTCTGCAGCACGTCGGCCAGCTCTCGCAACTCGGCGGCATCGGCCGCTTCGGGCTGACCGATGAACGTCCGGCGCGCGTAGGACAATTTCACCGGTGCGCGCAGAGCCCCCAAGGTTACTGGGGTGCCATATACGGCAACACCGAGATGGCGCGCCGCCAGCGGCGTGTTGCCGATGTGCTCCTCGTGGGCATGCGTTGCCACCACCAGCCGAGCGTCGGGCGCGGCCTCGAGATACGTCCGGAGTCGCGGCGCTCCAAAAGCGGGGCCCGGATCGATGAGCACGTCCTTGTACTGGATCGCCGTGAAGCGCTCGCCGAAGAGCGCAGTGACTGCCAACGCCGGCACGTTGTTCATGAAGACCAGTCGCAACTCGCCGTCGAGCAAGTCGACACGGCTGTTCCAGGTCCAGAGCGCGCCCACCAGCTGATGGGCGGAGACGAACATCTGCCGCACCAGCATCCACGGGAGGAGCAGAAAAAACCACGCCCAGTATTTCACCCAGAAGCAGGTGATGGCGCGTCGGGTGTTCGCCGGGAACATCCGGCTGTCGATGGGAGGAAGCGGTTTCACCGCGCGCTCGGGTCTGCGGCCAGCGATGCCGCAGGATTATCTCCCTGGCCGTAGAACTCCGGCACGCCCATACAACCCAGACCGATCGCCGAGACCACCAGCCCACTGCGACCGAGTGTGCGTGTTTCCATGACGGTACTATACCAGCTCGGACCGGCGCCTGTCCCAACGCGTTGTATCGCGTCGCGACCTCGACCCTCTCGAAAAACGCTCGCGTTCGTGCTTGACAGCTCGGAACGCACGATGCTGCAAACCCCTGCCGATTCAGAAAAGGATCCGAAAATGCGCCCTCCCTCCTCTCGCGAGCACCATTCGATCTGCATAATCAGCCTTATGCTGGGCGCGCTCATAGCCGTCACGGGCTGCGGCGAAAGCAGCAGCGCCGGCCGCCCGACCCCGCCGGCCACACCGACCGCACCGCCCGTCACGCCGACCGCGCCGCTGCCGGTCGCCGGGCTCTGTCCGGTCGCGTTCGAGCGCAGCGGCCATCGCGCCGCCGCCGTGGCGCCAACACCGGCACCGGTGGCGCTCTCCACCTGTACGCTCGACGCCAACCGCAACGTGACCATCGGAGCGAGCGGCTGCGGGCCGGACGTCTATGTCGACCAATCGTTCACCGGCAACAACGGGCTCGGCGCGATCACCATCGCCGCCGACGGTGCCCTGGTCTTCCTCGACAACCAAAGTCTCGAGCTCGACACGTCGGGCATCGTCGTCAATGGGCTGCTGGGGGTTGGCACGGCTCAGTGCCAGCTTGCGGACGCCACCCTCGCCATCATCAACTTCACTGACGCGCGCGCCGTCGGCGGCGTGACCAAAGGTGTCACTGTGAGTGCGGGTGGGAGCTTGAAGCTCTACGGCAAAACCGGTGTTGCCGCACCGCCGCCGGACGGAGAGAATCCGCAGGCCCCGAGCTGGAGCTATCTTGCCGCGCCCGCGGGACCGCCGAGCCTCTACGGCGCAAACCTCGGCGTGGCGAGCCCGGTCGCCGCGAGCGGCGCGACCACGCTGCAGCTGGCCGATGCGGTCGACTGGCATCCGGGCCAATGGATTGTCGTCGCGGGGACCGACTTCTCACCGGACAGCGCCGAATTCGTCCGCCTCGCCGCGGTGGACTGTTCGCTGCGGACCGCCGGCAACTGTACGATCACGCTCGATCCCAACACTCCCCTGGTCAACTACCATTTCGGCGGACCCGCACCGGATCGCGGCGCCGCTGCGTTTCAGGATGGCGTCGAGAAGAACTACGGCATCGATGAACGCGCGGAAGTCGGTCTCATCAGCCGCAACGTCAAATTGACCGCGACGATCACCGGGCCCGACACCGCCAACGGCGGCGAGATCGTCGTGCTGCCGGGCTTCAAGGAAGTCTCAATCCAGGGTGTCGAGCTGGAGAAATTTGGCAAGGACAAGGCGGGTAGCTATCCCATCCATTTCCGCATGGACGGCACCGCGGCCGCAGGCGCGGTGCTGGTCGACAGCAACAGCATCCATCACAGCTACAACAAATGCGTGACGCTGAACCAGACCAATGGCGTGACGATCTCCAACAACGTCTGCGCCCGCGCCGTCGGCGACCTCTACTATCTCGAGACTGGCAGCGAGGCGGACGACAGCTTCCTGCACAACCTTGGCATCGGCGCGATGAGCAACGCCTTCAGCATCGACCCGAGCAATAGCGCGGCGAACGCCGCCTTCTGGACAGGCGACTATCTCGCCAGAGGAATCGGCCAAAGCCCCGGCAACGGCTACGACGGCTTCAACGTCGCGTTCACCGACAGCGCTCCGGTGACGGGCGCGGCGAACACGTCGTCTGGGTTCTGGATCACGAACGTCGGCGGCAACACCTTCATCGGCAACTCCGTCGCCGGCTGCCAGGCACTCGGCCGCGGCTTCTGGATCCTGCCGGGGTCGGCCGCGGCCGCGGTGACACCCATTGCGAGCGGCCACTTCGCCAGAAATCGCGCCCACGGCTGCTATACCGGCTTCGACACCGCCGCGGACGACGGGGTCAGTGGGGCCTATCTCTACACGCCGCAGGGCAAGTGCCTAGCGGGCAGCGAAGCCAATACCGGAACGAATTGCGATGTCGTCGCCGAGCTCGATGAGGTCACGACGACGCGCAACCGCAACCGCGGTATCTGGGTGCGGGCGAGCTGGTATTACCTGAAGGATGCGCGCTTGGCGACGAACCGTACCGGTGCTTCGCTGGTTTCGAGCGGCGGCACCGAGGGCTCGCCGCCGGGCGAGTGGGGTTTGATCCAGGATTCGATCCTCGTGGGCATCAGTGCCAACAATCCGCTGCGCTTCGGTCCCTGCCCGTATCCGAGCCAGAACGGCTTCGGCGGGAACGCCGGCTGCTACGAAGTGGTGGAAGGCAACGGCTACCCGATTCCGACGCCGAGCTGGAATCTCTTCGGCATGATGTTCTACGACGGCCCGGCACGTGTGCAGACCGTGCAATTCGTCAACTTCAAGCGTGACACCACACCCTACCTGACGGCCGCGGATCTCGCCTATCTGCAGTACTACTCGGCGAACAACGCCATGCCGTGCCAGACGAATCCGAATCTGAAGTTCCAGTACGAGGGTGACGCGGCCATCGGCTGGTTCCAATCAAACGTCAACAGCTACCCGCCGACGCAGTACGTCGAAGGCCTCACGTTCGTCAACGTCGACCTGCGCCATCAGATCTATACGCAGAGCGTCGAGAATACCTGCGCGCCGTCGGGAACGGGCGGCAACTTCCGGGACGGCGATAAGTTTACCGTCATCCTCGACAACGACCAGAGCCTCAGCGGCCTGCATATCGTATCGAGCGGTACGAGCACGCCGGTGGCCGATGCGCACCCGATCTCTCTCAACAACATCCCCTTCCTGGCCGGCCCCGGCACCGCGGACGAGTGTCTGTCGATCGGCAACCAGGACGAGGTGCTCGAGGATCGGCCGACCTCGCTCATCAGCCCCTACAGTTATGCGACGCTCGAGTTCTCCGGGCTCACCGCGCCGTGCAACGGTATCTCGAATGGTCCGAACTGTCAGAACAACAACGTGCTCATCTTCACCAAGGACGAAATCGACTACGGCGGCCAGATTCAGTTCACCGACCTCGCCATCGAAAACTCCAACGCGACGCTGTCGGTGAGCTGCGGCGGCTCGGCGGTGGCACAAGCCCCCGGCGTGCCCGGCCATGCGTGCGTCGCACTCACCGGGCGCAACGGCAACGGCATCTACGAGCCCAAGCTGGTGAACAGCCTCGGCTACACCGTCGGCGCGTCGGCCGGCATGCCGAGCTTCGTGTCGTTGATGTATGGGGATGCCAGTATTCCGGGTGGGATTTCGCCGGAGAATCCGTTCCACACGCGCGTTGGCCTTTGTTACAAGAACCAAGGGGCCGTATCGGCCCCGTCCGCGTCGGCGTTCACCGTGTACAAGGGCAGCAAGTCGTTCGCCGGCCCCAACGGCAACTTGAGTACCTTGGCCCCCGACTACTTCAACGAGCTGGCGTGTACGGGTCTGGACAACATCCTCTGCGGTTCGACCGGACCCCCCGACTGTTTCGACACGATCTGTCCGAGCGCGCCGTTCTACGGCGGCGGTTCGAGCCAGGAGAAGACGGCGCTGCCGCAGGCTTCGAGCCTCGCCGATCTGACGGATCCCACCGCTTGCCCGAATGGCGAGTGTTGGTTCTACGATCAGGCCAGTGGTCTGTTGTTCCTCAACATGGTGCAGGAGCTGCCGAACGCGGGTGGGCCATTCTCATCGCCGCTCGGCAGCTGCGCCGGATCCGCGAGCGGGCCGTGCGCCGACGAGAATTTCTACTCCTGCCCGGCTTCGGGCTGTGAGCTCTACACCGTCCTCGTCGACGGCACGTATACGCCGACGGGAGCTTCCGCCTGCACGCCCTACGGTGGCTCGCCGGATTATACGCAGCCCTACCCGAGCGGTCTGAACCAGCTCGCCTACGCCGACGGGAGCGTGATCACGACCGTGCTGCAGGGCTCCAGCAGCTTCCCGCACCAGGAGCTCACCAATGCGCCTGCCGGTCTGTGTCCGACCAATGAGCCGATGACACCCGACTGGCCGCCGCCGCCCGCGAATGCGGTCCCCGCGGTGTTCTCCGTCGGCCTTCCCGCCGGTGTGGACGCTGCAATCCCAGGGGGGACTGCCATCGAGAATACGAACCTCTGGCGCTTGATCCCGGGCACGTCGTACACGCTGACGGCCAGTAAGACTGCGGGATGCACGGGCATCTGTACCTGCGAGCAAACCTTTACCGTCGCCGCCAGCGGCACCGGCTTTACCAGCACCGGCAGCAACTGCTGCCAGATGGGCAGCGGGAGCACGAGCAACATCATCGGCATCGCAGCGCCGCCCTATACGTGCAGTGGACCGTAGCCCTCGAGATCGGAGCGGACTCGCGCAGTGCGTCGAGCTGCCGGGAGGGGGAAGGCTGTCTCTACGCCGCCAGCAGCAGGCAGAGAGGCCTGCTGCCACCGTTGTATGGCTCGCTGACCTCTGGGTGCTGGTGGCGCCAGGCCTCTGTGCCTGGTGATTTTCGCGACTCCATGCGGCGCGGCGTGCGCCAGCAGCTTGCGGGCATCGTCGTCAACGTCTACCCCAGCCTGGCACGTCCCGATCTCGAGCGTCCTCTACAACTGCGTTCGTCACGGCGCCGCCGCGCAGAATCGCGCCGGGAATCCGGACTTCCGCGCCCATCTCGCCGGGCGCGTCGCGTGGGTCGAGTACGCCGGGCCTGCGGGCCGTGCGGCCAGGCTGCGCGACCTCTTCGAGAAGATCATCTGGTAGGTTGCTCCGCGGATTCCTTGAAAGCGCGACGGGGCTGAGAATGGGAAAACGCGGTGCTCCTTGTGTTGGAGCACCGCGTTCGTGGCCGCAGCCCCTAGCTACAGCCTTGTGCAAAACACGGCCACTGGGTGCTGATTCCTTGCCTGTGA
>CAZTDK010000139.1:0-11023 GCA_964611965.1 uncultured Binatia bacterium (SeqCode)
TTATATGACCGTGCTGCAGGCCCGCTTTGGGGAGCTGTCCTGAGTGCCCAGCGCTCTGCCTTGAGCGGCGGTACGCTTCATCTTCACGTTTCACTTTCATTTTCGCGCAACAAAACTCCGATTCGCTGCATCTCACTGGCTGACGCAGGAGAGCAGCTGGGCGCGGCATTTTGCAGCCCCGTCGCTCACACTCGAACATGCAATAGGAAGTGTTGCGGTGATGCGATGAACAACCTCAGCAGTGCGGCCAGGCTGGACCACGACAGCGTGTCCGCCCGGAAAGTAGACCTTTCGAGTCAACCGAATGGCAGCGGCGTTCGTATGAACGAGAGGCACATGTTTGGTCCCGAGCTCATTCTGCCCGTCCAATATGCGTCGGCGCGACATAGTGACGGCCGTTGTGAAGGCGAGCGCCGCCTGATGCTGGCGGTACTCGAAGACGCGGTGGTGACGTTGAAAATTCACATGCGCGCGCCGTCGGTGCATTCCCGGCGCATCGTGGCGGAGATCGAGAACTGGCTGGCCAGCGGCTCGCGGGCGCATACATTCGCCTTCGGTACCATCTGCGATATTCTCGGCTTCGACGTCAAAGCCGTGCGCCAGGCGGTCAAAGAGTGGACGCGCGTCGAACGGCGCGATCCACGCTACCGGCGCATGCACTCCGGCCCGGGGCGCCACCAGATCGGCCTCGAACGCGCGCGCCGCTAGGGCCTGCCACCCTGCGGGCAGCGTCTTTTCTCCCCGTTGGGTCACTGCGGGCTTCCAAGTCCGACACGCTGGTGGTGATGTGGCGAATACCGTCTACTGATCCCCTCAATCGGTCTTTCGGTCACGCCATTCACTGATGACGGCGCAGCCACTCCGGCGGAATGGTGGTGGTGGTAGCTCCGCGAATTGGCATCATGGGACAGCCGCGAGCGGCTTCAGCCCCGCTCTGACACGCAGGGTGTCGATTATCGTCTTGAGCCAATCGCACTCGGCACCGCGTTCGCGGCGTGCCGTATAGATGTACGTCAGATTCTTGGCCGTGGTCTCCGGCTCCCAATCCTCCCGGACCCGTGCGAGGCTCTCAGCCAACATCTCGCTTGCCGCGAGTGCGTCATCATCGAGGACGCTCAGCTCGAGTCTGGTCGCCATGTCCCAATAGTCAGGGGCGCCCCCGGCAATGTGGCGCTCGACCGCGAAGCGAACCACCGGGACGAGCTCGTTCTTGAGCGTAATGCTGGTGTCACTGCCCTCGACATCGAGCAAGGTGACCGCGTTGATTCCAGGATAGGCGTCGCGTTGATCGGCGTAGAACCCGCTGACGTAGGCATTGATCGCCCGCTTGAGATGTCCGCGGGCTTCGCTCGCGCGATGCGCGGCTAGCGCTTCCTGCCAGCGATCCTTATAGATTCGCCCGAGAAGGCCACCGGTCTCCGACGTGGTTCCGTTCTGCTGCAGGATGTCCTGCAGCAGACGGACCGCTCGATCGCGATAGTCGAGGTGTTTGGGCGCGAGCGGGGCGCGCCGGTTGAGGGCGAAGGCGAGCTGTTCGCGTACGAGAACGCTGCGCTTCAAGATCTGCGGCATGTCTTCGTAGGCGGCAATCATCTTGTCCCAAGCGGTGATGGCCCGATACGATAGATAGAGATCGACGATGGCACCGGCTTCCGTACTCTCGAACGGTTGCATGTCGGCGGCAATACGCCCGAGCGCCTTCAGCGCCTGGGGCTTCTTCATCCGGCGCGCCGCCGCGAGCTCCGCCTTGCGCTTGTCCGCATAGGCGACCATCTCTCGGAACAAGTCGGTCTTCGCGTGCCCTGAATAGCGGTTGAGGAGCTCATAGAGCGCCCCATCCGTCTGCTGGATACGACGGAGAGCAGCGTCGGCGGGGAGACCCCCCTGCTGTGATGCGGCGACGAGCTGGAACACAGGACTGTCCGTGGCATCGCTGGTGCGCGCCAGGTCGCGCAACACGCGCAAGCGGTCTGCCAGACTGCGGCGCAAATGCTTGGCTTCGGCCGGTCCAAAGGCGTGGTTCTTCTGCAGCTTGTACGGCAGCGCGCGCAGCAGGCCGACATCGAACGGCAGGGTCGCATGATCGGCAAAGATCGGGAGCGTCGTGTTGTGGCGCGACGCGTGCCGCACGCCGAGCTCATAAAAGACGTTCGGGTTCGGCAAGGTCAGATCCGCGATGGCAAAATCGCTCAAGAGCAACCGCTCGAACATCGGCTTGTGAACGACGCCGAGCGTCTCCTCCTTGTCGGCGCGGACCGGCACCATGTCCGCATCGCGGATCGCGCGCTTGATTGCCGTAGCATAGATTTCATCAAAGTTGATTTTCGGCTTCGTGGGTCGGCTCGGATCAAGCCGCGAGCCGTACGGCATGAGCACGAAGCACACGGGCTGACGTCGGGGCATCTGGTACCTCCTGGTGCACTCCACGTTGCCGCGCCGCTGGACGCAATGCGCGACGGGGACTGCGTACTGTGCCACGAAAGTTGCGTCAAGAGTTGACCGTGCTGGCGCGTAAGCCGGGGAAGCTCCTGGGTGGTGATTGAAAACGCAGCGTCGCGGCGGATGCTTGCCGTGCGGCGGCGCCCGTGCGGGCTCTGGTACCGCTGGGGGGTTTGTGTCATCGTCCCCCTCGGGACAGCGTGAGTGTGCAACCAACCGACCGTCAGTTCGGCAGCGTCAGTGTCCTCATCGGCGAGAAGAACGGCAAGTATCCGCACGGCAACTCATTGTGGATCGAGGGCCGCGACGCCACCGCCATCATCGATCCGTCGCTCGCGGTTGTGGCGCGCGCCGACGAGCTTGGCGGTCGTGCCGATCTGGTGATCCAAAGCCACGTGCACGAGGACCACGTCGCCGGCGTGCACCTCTTCCCGCGCGCCGAGGTACACGCGCATCGCGCCGATGCGCCCGGCTTGCGCAGCCTCGACGGCCTCATGGCTATCTACGGCGACTACGCCACTGCCGATGGTGCGATGCGCGTCTTCGTCGTCTCCCAGTTCCATTATGCCGCCCGGCCGGACACCCGGGATTACGAGGACGGCGCCGCTTTCGACCTTGGTGGGACACGCGTTCGCGCCGTGCACCTGCCTGGGCACACCCGTGGCCACTGCGCCTTGCTCATCGAGCCGGAGGGGGTGCTGTTCCTCGGGGATATCGACTTGAGCAGCTTCGGCCCATACTACGGTGATGCCTGGTCGGACCTCGATGATTTCGAGCGCTCGCTGCGGCGGGTTGGTGATATCGAGGCCTGTGTGTGGGTCTCCTTCCATCACGTTGGTGTCATTGAGGACCGTGCTACCTTCATGGAGAAACTGGCGCGCTTCACCGCTAAGCTCGCGCAGCGCGAGCGCGACATCGTGGCGTTCCTGCAGACACCGCGCCGCCTCGGCGAGATGGTGGCGCACCGCTTTCTCTATCCGCCACATGCCACGTTGCCCTTCCTCGACGCCGCGGAGCAGCGCACCATCGAGCAACATCTCGAGCGCCTGCAGCGCGCCGGCCGCATCGAGCGCGTCGGCGCCGACCTCTTCAAAGCTCGCTGAGCGCGTGCCTCTTCAAAGCTCGCTGAGTGCATGAATGATGCGTTGTGGTTGCACGCACGTTCCGGGAGGCAGCCCGGCGCGTGCTCCATCCAACCAGATGCCGCCGAGGCCCAGCCGTTGCGGCGCCGCGACATCCCATTCGAGATTGTCGCCGACCATGCAGCTGCTCTCCGGCCGCGCGCCGAGCGTCGCGAGTGCGGCAATGTATACCCGAGGGTCCGGCTTGCCGCAGCCGAACTCGCCTTCGATTTGAATGCAGTCGAAGTGGCGTGCCAGATCGAAGCGCTCGATCTTGCGGCGTTGGTCCGGCCCGGTGCCGTTGGTCAGCAGCCCGAGCCGGATGCCCTGCGCGTGCAGGCGTGCGAGCGTGTCGACCGCGCCGGGGAAGATCTCCAGCGCGGCGTCGCGGAGATCCCGGTAGCGCTCGGCGAGGTGGCGCGCGAGATCCGGCCGAGCACATCCCAGCTGCATCAATGCCTGCTCCGCGATCCGGGCGCTGGCGGCGCGCAGGTCGGCGCGCCCTTCGCGGTGACGTTCTGCATCCGACCAATACCACCGTCGGACGCGGTCGATTTCGGCAAACAGCGCCGTCGCGTCGAGCCTCGGCACCTGCTGCGCCGCCACGGCGCAGACGTCCCGCCACGCGGTCTCGGCGCCACCGCCGTAGTTGATGATGGTATCGTCCAGATCGAGCAGCATCGCCTGCGGGTACGCGTCCATCGGAGGTGCCACAGTAGCGGCTGCCCCCGCAGGCATTCAAGCCGCGGACGGGCGCGACACGTCGTCGCGGCTATACGAGCGTGGAAGCTGGCCAGTGCGTAGGGCTGGTCGTGATTGACATGAAGTATTTGATATGGTGCAAGTAGGAGAGGCCGTTAATATGACAGAGCAGTTCACTTTCAACCCATTCGACGACGGCACGCGCCGCGACCCGTTTCCGCTGTTCACCCGGGCGCGACGGGAGCATCCGGTGTATCGGCACCCTGACTTTCCGATCGTCTCGGTGTTTCGCTACGCGGACATCCAGGCGATCCTGCGCGACGCGCAGACATGGTCGAACCGGTTCCTGCCGCCGCCCGGCTTCGATCCGGCGCAGATGCCCGAACCCAGCATGCTCGGCCAGGATCCCCCGGAGCACGATCGGCTGCGGGCGCTGGTCAATCAGGCGTTCACGCCGCGCATCATTCGGCGGCTCGAGCCGCGCATGTACGAGATTGCCACCGAGCTGTTCGACCAGGCCCTCGAACACGGGGAGGTCGACTTCGTGGACGCGCTCACCTATCCGCTGCCGGTCATTGTCATCGCCGAGATCATCGGGGTTCCGGCGGCCGATCGCGAGCAATTCAAGCACTGGTCCGATGCGGCGGTGGCCGACCTCGGCACCGGCCTGTTCGTGCCGCCGACGCCGGATCGGGTGCAACGCATCGGCACGCTGCTCGACGAGATGGGCGTCTACTTTTCCGCGTTGGCCGAGGAGCGGCGGCGGCAGCCGCGCGAGGACCTGATCACCGGCCTGGTGCAAGCCGAGGTCGAGGGCTCGAAGCTGACCCACGACGAGATGCTGCGCATGTTGGTACTCATCCTCGTGGCCGGCAACGAAACGACCACGACGTTGATCGGCAACACCGTCCTCGAGCTGTTGGCGCATCCCGACGCGCTGGCGCAATTGCGTGCCGAGCCCGGGCTTGCCGCGTCGGCGATCGAAGAAGTGCTGCGCTACTCCTCGCCCGTGCAGCTCGACCCGCGCCGTGCAACCCGGTCCGTGCAGATCAACGGCGAGCTGATCGAAGCAAATCAGATCGTGGTGTCGTGGCTCGCCTCCGCGAATCGCGACGAAGCCGTGTTTCACCAGGCGGAACGCTTCGACATCACACGCAGCGAGACCCGTCACCTCGCTTTCGGCTTCGGCACACACTACTGCCTCGGTTCGAACCTGGCACGGCTGGAGGCACTGGTCGCATTGCGCACGCTTCTGGCACGCACGCGCTCGTTCGAGCGCACGACCGATGCGCCGCTCCCGTTGCACCCCAGCATCGTGTTTCGCGGTGTGACGTCGCTGCCGGTGCGCTTAGTGGCGGCGTAGCCCCCCGCACTGTTCATCGCAGTCCCCAACGAAAATTCACTAGCAGTCTGTCGGACTTGGCAGCGCCTAGCGACCCAACGGGAGCGCGCCATAGAACTGACGCCGAAGGCAGGTCCACGCTTGAGGTGCCGGCGGCGATCCGTGCTATGATCCGGGCCATTGAACGGTGTACCGATGGCGACGCAAGCAAAACCCCGCATCACCCCTGAAGAGTACTTGCGCATCGAGCGCCACGCCGACGTCAAGCATGAGTTTCTCAACGGCGAGATGTTCGCAATGTCGGGCGCAAGTTTGTCGCACGTCACGATTGTGTCCAACATCGTCGCTGCTCTGCACGGCCAATTGCGCTCTACCTCCTGCAGGGTCGGATCAGCAGACCTGCGCGTGAAAGTGCAAGCCAGCGGTCTCTACACCTATCCCGACGTCGTGGTTATCGGCGGCGCGGCGCGGTTCGACGCCGGTGACATCGCCGACACGGTGCTTAATCCGACACTGATTCTGGAAGTCCTCTCGGAATCCACCAAAGACTACGATCGGGGCGGGAAGTTCGAGCACTACCGCAAGCTGGAATCGCTGCGTGAGTACGTCCTAGTGGCACAGGACGAATGTCACGTCGAGCATTTCATCCGCCAACCCGACGACCGGTGGCTCCTGTCGGAAACCAACAACCTCGACGACACCCTCCCCTTGGGGTCGATTCGCTGTCAGCTCAACGTGCGCGACGTCTACGAAAAGATCGATCTGGTGTCTGTGGCGGTGGATCGGAGCCGGTAGGCGGATCCTTGCGGCTCCTCTGCTGAGCTCACACATGCGTTGGGCGGGCAAGGACTCTGAGTCGGCTTGAAGAGAAAGTTGGGTATTGAGTCGTAACTAGGTGGCATGCGGGGTGCTGAGTACGTGACTCAGCACCAAGGAGGTGGGGATGGAAGGTCTTCAGCACAGCGCCGTTGGTTCCAACGGCAAGCACGGAGCAGCCGAGTCGGATATCACGCTGACGCTGCACATCACCGATCCCGAAGTGGTGCGTGAGGTACAGCGCCGCGCCGCGGGTGCGGAGCGTGACGAGTATGCCGCGTGCGCGTTGCGTCTGGGGGTGCTCGCGCTGCGCCAAGCCAGCGGCAGCATCGATGTCGAACGCGTCCGCGCCGAAGGCGAACGCATCGTCGCCAACGTGCAGGCGATGCTGGCCGAGCAGACCGGGAGCCTGACAACGCGTCTCAATTCGACGATCTCGCACTACTTCGATCCGCAGACCGGGGACCTGCCGCAACGGCTGGAGCGGCTGGTGCGCAAGGACGGTGACCTGGAGGCCGTGCTGCAGCGGCACCTCGACGGTGAGGCGTCGTCCCTGGCACGCACGCTGGCGGAGTACGTCGGCGCAGCGAGTCCGCTCTTCAAGCATCTCTCACCGGAGCAGGGCGACGGCTTCCTGGCGACCCTGCGCCAGGCGATCGAGGCGGTTCTGCAGACGCAACGCGATCACGTCTTGCGTCAGTTCAGCCTCGACGACAAGGGCTCAGCGCTCTCACGGCTGGTTACCGAGATCACCGGCAGCAACGGCAAGCTGCGCGCCGACCTCGCCGCGGACATCGACACGGTGCGCAAAGAGTTCTCGCTCGACCAGCCGGACGGCGCGTTGTCGCGGCTGGTCAGGCGCGTCGACGAGACTACGGCCCAAGTGCGCAGCAGCTTGACCCTCGATGACGAGGCGTCGCCGCTCGCCGTGCTGCGGCGCGAGCTGCTCGGTGTGATCAAGAATCTGAACGACG
This sequence comes from uncultured Binatia bacterium (SeqCode), assembly GCA_964611965.1. Classification (GTDB taxonomy): domain Bacteria; phylum Desulfobacterota; class Binatia; order HRBIN30; family HRBIN30; genus CAZTDK01. Next base: position 7,395 of record CAZTDK010000139.1, read on the forward strand.
CCAACGCCGTGTTCCACACCGAGGTCCGCAGCACGCTCGAAGCTCTGCAAGTGCGGCGCGCCGAAGCGGCGCAGTCGACGCGTCACGGTCTCGAGTTCGAGGACGCGGTGGGCGCGATCCTGACGCAGCAGGCGCGCAACTCCGGCGATATTGTCCAGTGCGTCAGCCAGAACGTCGGCCGCATCGCGCGGTGTAAGGTCGGCGACTTCGTCCTGACGCTCGGCCCGGAAAGCGCCGCAGCCGGTGCCGTCATTGTCTTCGAAGCCAAGGAAGATCGCTCCTACGACCTCCGCAAGATGATCGACGAGCTCGCGCAAGCCCGTGAGAATCGTGGTGCCCAGGTCGGGATTGCCGTGCTTTCGAAGGCAACCGCTCCCGAAGGCATCGAGCGGCTCACCCGCTTCGGTGCGGACATTCTGGTCGTCTGGGATCGCGACGACATGAGCAGCGACGTCCTCTTCACGGCCGCACTCTCCCTCGCCCGCGCGCTCGTGGTGCGCGAACGGTCCCAGCAGGCGCGCGTGCAGGCGGAGTTCTCCGCCATCGAGGATGCGGTCCGTCGCATTGCGAAAGCGGCGGAGTCGCTGACCGACATCATGACACTCTCGGAAACCGTGCGCTCCAACGGAGTCAAAATCCACGACCGTGCGGAGCGCCTGCGTGACGAGATCGACAAGCAACTTGATCTCTTGCGCCGGAACGTGGAGGGTCTGAAGGACAACGGTGGACAGGAGGCGGCAGCAGCTTGAGCGACGGCTGGAACAAGCCGGACGCCTCACTCTCAGCTGTATTACCAGATTCAATACCCCCGCCGGTACAAGACCCCTTGAAGGTTAACATTCGACTGTGTGGGAGGCGAACATCTCCGATGAGGTTTTGCTGTCACGGTGTCGTTCGGTTCCTTCTCCACCGCGCGTTCTGTGGCGACCTGACGGGCAAGCCGCGGGTGCTGAGCGACAATTACATCTTCCCATGGGGAAAGGTAGTTGACGCCAGCCAGGCGGGCGCTGCGCATGGGGAGCTCCTGGCGGAGGATGGAGACGAAGTGGTTGGAGAGCGCTGCGTTCTTGGCTAGCGATTGACTTCGCCGGCGCCCGGGCATCAAGAAGAGATGTGAGGTGAAGGCAATGAATCCTCTACTTGAGCGCATCGGCATCAACCCCAACGTCTGCTTCGGCAAGCCCTGCATCAAGGGCATGCGGATCTGGGTCTCGCTGATTCTCGACTACCTGGCGAATGGTGAGAGCGAGCAAGACCTCCTCGCGGCGCACCCCCACCTTAGGCACGAGGATATCCTGGCGGCCATCGCGTATGGTGCCGAGGCGGCGCGTGAACGCATCATTCCCGTTCCAACCCACGAGGGGGCGTGAAGTTCAAGCTCGACGAGAATATCGGCACGCGCGGCCAGAACCTCCTGCGCACCGCCGGTCACGATGTCGCGACCGTCCACGACGAGGCGCTGTGTGGTGCGACCGACGACACAATCTTCCTGGCGTGTATGCGCGAGCAGCGCGCGCTCATCACCCTGGATCACGACTGCTTTCCACCCGAGACGGCGCACGGCATCGTGATCTTGGAGCTGCTCGGACGCATCACCGAGCATGGTATCATCGCGCGGCTCTCAGAGTTCCTTGCGTGCTGGCAACGCACCCACTTGGCCGTGAGCTCTGGATTGCGGAACCGGGACGCATCCGAGTTCATCAGCGTGATTGGAAGCGTGATGCTCCGCGCCATCGGCATCGGCGACTTCAAGGCGGTTGCCTGCTTGAGCCACGGTGAATGCGACCGATGGGGACGAGCCGGTGTTAGACCTGGCCGAACCTGTCATTGAAGTTGTGGGACAACGGCATCGCTGGCAAAGATAGAACATGGCCACCATGAGGAAAACCACCGGCACCTGCACCACCTGCAACCGCGAGTTCGCCAAGGCCGCGATGACCAAGCACGTCGCCGCGTGTCCTGCACTCTCACTCGATGGCGAGACTCCCCTGCACATTGTCGTTGAAGGCAACCCGGCGCCTCTCTTCTGGATGCACCTCGCCGTGAAGCGCGACGCCAAGCTCGTTGACCTGGACCGATTTCTGCGCGCCGTCTGGCTGGAGTGCTGCGGGCATCTGAGTATGTTTCGGATTGGCGGAATCTCCTATTTCTCGTCCGAGGGCAACATGTCTGGACGGAAGATGGCCGTCGCCGTTGAAAAGGTGCTGCGGCCCGGGATCAAGCTCGATTACGAGTACGACTTCGGTTCGACGACGGCCCTCAAGCTGCACATCGTCGGCACGTGCGGTGGCGGGCCCGGCAATGCACCGGTTGAGCTGCTGGCACGCAACAACCCGCCGGCGCTCGCCTGCGGCTGCGGAAAGCCGGCGACGGAGATTTGCACCGAATGCGCGTGCGAAGGGGAAGGTTGGCTGTGCGACAGCTGCGTCGATTCGCACGCCTGCGGCGAGGAGTCGCTGCTGCCGGTGGTCAACTCGCCGCGCGTCGGGGTGTGCGGCTACACGGGCTGAGAAGCCAGGGGCGAGTCTGCTGAGCGCTGCACTGGCGCAATGCTGGCTTCCCCTGCCAGCTGCCCTCGCGCTATAGTGCCTTTGTCATGATTGCCAACACCGCCTTCCGCTCCGATGAACGCTTCACGCAGAAGCAGTTCCGCCGTTGGGTCGAGCAACGGCCTGGAGCGGACATCAACCGGTATGAGCTGATCGATGGGAGGATCGTGATGACGCCTCCGGCAGGGTGGACGCATAGCAGCCTGGCCTCGACGCTCGTTCTGCTCCTCAACCAGCACGTCCGCAACCGTAAATTGGGCAGGGTTTTCGAGTCCAGCGCCGGCTACGATCTCCCGTCGGGCGACACCGTCGAGCCTGATCTCACCTATGTTTCGGCTGAGCGGTTTGCCGCAACCACGCCAAGCACACCCAATCAGTTCCTCCAAGTCGTACCGAATCTCGTGGTCGAGATTCTGTCTCCCTCAACCGCGAGGCGTGATCGAACTGAGAAGAAGGACATCTACGCCCACAACCGTGTCGACGAGTACTGGATCGTCGATCCGCGCCGCAAGTCGGTGACCGTCTTCCACCTTGGCGATCGGGATTATGACGCCGGTCAACAGTTCACGACGAGCACAATCCGTTCGCGAGTGCTTCCGAAACTCCGCATTGCTGTCGAGAAGTTGTTTGCTTTGTAGCAGGGCTGCTAAAGAAACCCCGCCCCATGCTTCGAGAGCCTCAGCATGAGCGGCTCCCCTCCCCCAATCCATCGAATGTTTTCGCTCACTGGGAGGCTCTCGAAGGGGGCTCCCCGCCTTTTTCAGCATCCTATCCTGCGACCATTGCAGGGTGACGCGCGCCGCGGGCGGCTTACCGTTCCAGGCGCCGTTCCGTGATCGTCAGCACCTCAATCATCCGCTCCAGCACGGCGGCGTGCTGCGGGTGCGGGAAAGAGTGCAGGACGATCTCCTTGGCGAGCAGTGCGGTGAGGTAGCGCAGCTTGCGGCGGCATCGTTGGGGAGGACGCCGCGCCGTGTGCCAGGGACGACCTCGAAACCGCCGAAGTCGAGCATGCCCGTGAGACGGCCGCTGCTCCACGGCGAATGGTGGAAGTCGACCAGCTCGAGCTCGCACAGGTCA
>CAZTDK010000140.1:0-10978 GCA_964611965.1 uncultured Binatia bacterium (SeqCode)
CCGTGGACCTCACCGTAGCGGTCCCGCCGCATTCCATCCCGGCGTTCGTAAACTGGAATTAATGAGGCCTGCCCGCATCGTGTCGGCTGTGGCACTGACGGCCGCCGTTTGTGTCACGCTGCTCACACGTGTCTCGGCCGCAGCCACGCCGGAGCCGGTGCCATCGACGGCAGCCGCGGCAACACCGACGCCGCTCTCCAGCCTCACACCAACCCCCGTGCCGCCGTACGTACAGCGCGGCGATGCGGTGGAGGCGCGCAACCGCGCGTATAAGGATCGGCTGCGGCGCTACTACGATACGCTCTGCGCGCAGCTCAAGGCGGAGGCCAGCGACCTTTATCCGCAGGTTAAGAACGCGCCGCCCAAGCCCGCCCGCTACGGCTACCGGCTCCTGCCGAAGCTCCTTCCACTCCCGACGCCCGGGCCGACACCGCCGCGGCCGCGCGCAGTGTCACGCTGGTATACGTGGCCGTGGACCGAGCAGAAGATCGACCTGGAAATGAAAAAGCTCGACGAATCCACCGCCGAGTTGGAGCACACTCCGACGCTGCCGCCGGCGCAGCGACACGCGATGTACAAGATACTGGCCGATGGATATCCAGGGTTGCTCGCGGCGCAGCGCAACATCGACAGCCACGTCCAGTACAATCGCCTCTGGCAACCCGAAATCGCCCGCCACAAGGCGATCTATGATACCCATACGCACCTGCACGACGCCGTCCTCGAGCGCCAGGCGATCCTCGACGCCCTGGAGGCGAAGGACGACGCGGCGTTCCGCAAAGCCCTCGACGCGACTCCCAACCTGAATCGCACACCGGCGCGCCCCCAACTCGAAGCCGAGCTGCGCGGCCGCGAGGCGGCGCTGGCGCGTGAGATCCACGATGTCATCGACACGGTCACTCCGCCGAAATATGTACGGGTGGAACAGCGCATGCCGCATCGGTGGGTGGTGCACGTGCCGTTCATCACTGACATCAACGACGCCGCCTTCCTGCGCGGCGTCCGGCAAGCGATCGAGCACGTATGGCACATCCGCGACCGCGGCGACGAGTTTCGCGTCGAGCTCTCGATGCAATACATCTCACCTGACGATCTGTATCGCCGCCGTCCGGGCTGCGAGAGCGGTGGCGACGCCAGATGCCGGCCGCCGCAGAAGGGCGATGCCATCGATGAAGGTACGCACGTCGCACTGTTCCCACCCGATGCCGCGGTACTCACGACGGGCGGCAAGCTGACCCACGCGTGGGGCTTTTCAATCGTCCTTGGACCAGAAGACGTCAAGCCGCATCTCCTGGCGCACGAGTTCGGTCACCTGCTGGGATTCCGCGACGAGTACTTTCGCGGCTACCGGGACCTCGGGCCGAACGGTTTCCAGGTGATGGAGGTGGTCGCCGAGCCAGACGATGTCATGGGCAACCCCGGCGCCGGACCAGTCCGCCGCCATCAGTTCGAGCGGCTCATCAGCGCCGCCGGCAGTTGAGCGCGAAGGAACCGTTGGCGGCAACCGCGCTCGAGATTTTGAAATTTCAGCGTGCCGCGCTTCTTTGATAGCGGGGACATCGATCTTGCGGTATGAGCCCTTGCAGCGATTTTTCCTGAGCCCGCGCCCGTGGATGAGCGATCTGACACCATGCACGTTCCCTACTTCGACTTGAAGGCCCAATACGAGAGTCTGCGCGACGAGATCCTTCCCGCCCTCGACCGCGTCTGCCACAACGCCGCCTTCATCCTTGGTGACGAAGTCGCGGCCTTCGAAGCGGAATTCGCCGCCTACTGCGAGGTCAAGCACTGCGTTGCCGTGAACAGCGGGACCAGCGCCTTGCATCTGGCGCTGTTGGGTGTGAGCGCCGGCGAGGGCGACGAGGTGATTACGACTCCGAACACGTTCATCGCCACTGCCGAAGCCATTTCCTACGTCGGCGCGCGCCCGGTGTTCGTCGACATTGATCCCGCAACCGCCAACATCGATCCGCGCGGCATCGAAGCGGCGATCACGGCGCGGACACGGGCGATCGTCCCGGTGCATCTGTACGGCCGGCCGGCGGACTTGGACCCGATTCTGGCGGTCGCCGAGCGCCACTCGATCCCGGTCGTCGAAGATGCCTGCCAAGCGCATGGGGCACGCTACCGCGGCCGGCGGGTCGGCGGTATCGGACAGGCCGCGGCGTTTAGTTTCTATCCTGGCAAAAACCTCGGGGCATACGGCGAGGGTGGCGCATTGACGACCAACGACGATCGGCTCGCGGAGCTGGCACATGTCCTCCGGCAGCATGGGGAGCCGACCCGCTATTTCCACGATATGGTCGGCTACAACTACCGCATGGATGGATTCCAGGGCGCGGTGCTGCGGGTCAAGCTCCGGCATCTGGCGGCGTGGACCGCACAGCGTCAAGCTCTGGTGCGCCGCTACCGCGAGCGACTCGCCGGTGCGCGGCTCGCCACGCCGGCGGACAATCCCCATGATGAGGCTGTCCACCATCTCTTCGTGGTGTACCTCGACGACCGTGACGCCGTGCGCGCGACGTTGCAGGCGCGCGGCATCGAAACGGCGATCCACTACCCGCGCCCGGTGCATCTGCAGCGCGCCTATGCGGAGCTCGGCTACGCTCCCGGAAGCCTGCCCCATGCGGAGCGGGCTTGCGCGCGCGTCCTCAGCTTGCCGCTGTTTCCGGAAATGACCTTGACGCAGGTCGACTACGTGGCCACGACGTTGGCGGGGCTCGTCGGAGCCGCGTGAGGAAAAGAGGGGCAACCTCGAATGGTATTGGGTAACTGCAGAACATTTGTTTCCCTGTTGGTGTTGGGATTGGTTCTCGGCTGCAGCCAGCCACCGGCGCCCGAGAGCGTGGATGCGCTGATGAAGAGCGGCCTCGAAGCCCTGTACACGCGTCACGATCCGCAGGCCGCCGCCACCGCGTTTCGCAAAGTGATCGCGCAAGATCCGACGCACTACGGCGCCACCTACCAGCTCGCCAAAGCGCTCGATGAAATGCACCAGCCCACCCAAGCGGAGCCCGTCTGGCGCAAGGTGCTGGTCATGGCCAACGGCTACCAGGATACCGCCACCGCCGATGCCGCGCGTACGCGCCTGGGTCAGGCCCCGGCAGTCGATCCGCAGATGCAGCCCGGTCTGGACGCGCTCTACACGCGCAACGATCCAGCGGCGGCCGCCGCCGCGTTTCGCAAAGTGCTCGAACAAAATCCGACGCACTACGGCGCCACCTATCAACTCGCCAAGTCCCTCGATGCCGCCGGCCAGCGCAACGAGGCGCGGGCCCTCTGGCAGCGCATGTTGCAGATGGCGGAAGCCAGTCACGACCAACCGACCATCGACACCGCCCGCGCCCGCCTCGCAGCCACCCCGTGACGTTGCAAACTGGTCTTTCCAGATGATCCGATTTCGCCGGCGTAGATGAGGACGCCACTCGCGCTCCCCTCGTCGACCGAAGCGGCAAAGCTTGCTACGCTGCGAGCTTCCAAGGGAGTTTCATCACGCATGATGCGGGAGGTCCAATGACGACGACCTACGACGCAATCATCATCGGCACCGGCCAGGCTGGCCCTTTTCTGGCGCAACGCCTGACCCAAGCGGGAATTACCGTCGCGATCATCGAGCGCCAGTCGTTCGGTGGAACGTGCATCAACACCGGCTGCATTCCGACGAAGACCATGGTCGCCAGCGCCTACGCCGCTCATCTGGCACGCCGCGCCGCCGACTTCGGCGTCATGACCGGCGACGTCAGTGTCGACATGAAGCAGGTGAAGGCACGCAAGGACGCCGTATCCGATCAATCGCGGGTCGGCCTCGAGACCTGGCTGAAGGGCATGGAGCGCTGCACCGTCTATACGGGCCATGCCCGCTTCGAGTCGCCGGGCGAGGTGAGCGTCGGGTCGGAGCGGCTGACGGCGGAACGCATCTTCATCAACGTCGGCGGCCGTGCCACAGTTCCGCGACTGACGGGTCTCGATACGATCCCTTACCTCACCAACAGTTCCATGATGCACGTGGATTTTCTTCCCGAGCACCTGATCATCGTGGGCGGCAGCTACATCGGGCTGGAGTTCGGGCAGATGTTCCGGCGCTTCGGCAGTGCCGTCACCATCATTGAAATGGGCGACCGTCTGATTCAACGCGAGGACGAAGATGTATCCGCCGCGATCAAGGACATCGTGGAACGCGAGGGGATCAGCATTCGCCTGAACGCAACCTGTATCGGCTTTTCCAAACGCGACGCCGCGATCGACGCGCAGATGGACTGCGCCGCTGGCCCGGCCGAGGTGCGCGGCACCCATGTGTTGCTGGCGGTAGGTCGGCGGCCCAACACCGACGACCTGGGTCTCGACAAGGCTGGTATTGCGGTGGATGCGCGCGGCTACATCGTCGTCGACGATCAGCTGCGCACCAGCGCCCCCGGCATCTGGGCAGTTGGGGATTGCAACGGCAAGGGCGCGTTTACGCACACCTCCTTCAACGATGCCGAAATCGTCGCGGCGAACCTGATCGACAACGATCCGCGCCGCGTCACGGATCGCATCCCGGCCTATGCGCTGTACGTCGACCCGCCCCTCGGACGCGCCGGTCTGACGGAAGCGGCGGTGCGCGCACGTGGCCGCGCGGCGCTCATCGGCAAACGCGCCATGACGCGGGTTGGACGTGCCGTCGAAAAAGGCGAGACACAAGGTTTCATGAAGATCATCGTGGATGCGGAGACCAAGGACATCCTCGGGGCCGCGATCCTCGGCACCGGTGGCGACGAGGTCATCCACTCGATCTTGGACGTCATGTACGCAAAAGCGCCATACACGGTCATTCGACGCGCGATGCACATCCACCCGACGGTGTCGGAGCTGGTGCCGACGATGCTCGGCGAAATGCAGCCGCTCTCCGGCACGCCCGCGGCAAAATGATACGCGCCCCGGTTGGTGCTCCCCATAGCGTGCACCGGCAGCCGTCGCGTCGTAACTGCCGGAGCGGCGGAATGCGCGGGTCCATTAGAAACAGGGGCTTCTTCGAAAATAGAAACAGGGGCCTCTTCGAAAAGAAAAAATTCGCTTGTTCGAGCCGGGGAAATGGCCTTTCATAATTCGGGGGAAGCGGCGTGACGACAGAATTCAATCCAGGATTGCAGCGAGCGGTCAAAGGGGAACGTGGGCGAGCGGCGCCGCGGACGCGCGTGCTCCTCGCGCTCGCGGAGCCGTGGCGGCAGGCGAGCGTCGAGCGCATTCTCAGTCGAGTCGAGTCGATCGAAATTGTCGCCTCCGCGGAGAACGGTCCCGAGACCGTCCGACTGACCGAGGAACTGAGTCCCAATCTCGTCATCATGGCGGTCGATTTGCCCATGATGAATGGCTTCGTCGCCACAAAAGAGATCATGATTCGCTGCCCGACGCCGGTGCTCATCATCGGCGAGAAGCTCGCCGGCATGTCGGCCATGGCGAACGAGAGCGCCTACCGCGCCGGCGCCCTCAACTATCTGCCCGAAGCGCCCGACCCCCATGACGAGGTCATGTCCGCCGCGTTCCTCGACGTCGTCGAGAGCGCGGCGCACTCGGAAGCCACTCGCTACTATCGCATCCGGCAGTCATGGGCGACCGACGCCCAGATCCAAGCCGTTGCCATCTTCGTATCCAACGCCTCGCTGCACGCGCTCGCGGCGATGCTCAAGCTGCTGCCGGAAGACTTCTCCGCTCCGTTGCTCATTCTCCCCTACGTCGGGAAAGGATTCAGCGACGGGTTCGCCAGCTGGTTGAGCCGGAACTGCGCCCTGAACGTCAAAGTCGCCAATGAAGGAGATCTGTTGCCACCAGCAACCGTCCTCGTGGCCCCGGATAATCGGCATCTCGAGGTCATCGAAGATCGCATTCCGCGGGTGCACCTCTCGACCGCGCCGCCGGTCAACGACCTCCGTCCATCGGGTCTCCACCTGCTCGGGACCCTGGCACGGGTCTACGGTCCGAGGGGACTCGCCATCGTCATGGGCGGGGTCCGAGAGGATCTGGTGTCGGCCATGTGCGGGGTATGGCTGGAAGGCGGGCGCGTGTTCGCACAAGCCAAGCCGGAGAACGCGACGCTACGCTGGCCGCCGGAGCAGATTCTGCATACCCTCGCCGATGCCGTCATGACCCCCGCCGACCTCGGTGCGGCGTTGGTCCGCATGGCGGTCGCGAAGCACGATTGGTAGAGCGGCAGGCGCAGGCGGAGAAGAGCATACTCAAGAACCAAGATGCATGGAGATGGCAATTCACTTACGATTTCAGTCTTGCGACCATGAGCATGAGCTTTTGAGTATTGTCTGCATCTCGCATCTTGAATATTTGAGGGCCCTAAAGGGGTCGGTCTCACCGTAACTCGTAGTCCTCGATCACCGGCTCCTTCGTCCAGTGCCAGTAGTCGACCAGTCGCCACGGCGACGTCGTCAGCACGCGACCCTGGGCGTTCTTGTACCAACTGTTCGTCCCGGGATGTGACCACACCATCGTCTTGTGGCGGGCATCGAAACGCTCGGCAAACGCATCGTGCACTTCCGGCCGGCACGTCATGGCCGAGAAGCCGCGCCCCAGCAGTGCCGCCAGACACCCCATCACGTAGCGTACCTGGCACTCGGAGTGAAAGATGATGCTCCCGGCGTGCGCCAGATTGGTGCCGGGCCCGTAGAGACAGAACAGGTTCGGAAACCCGGGCACCGTGATGCCGAGATAGGCGCGCGGCTCCTCACCCCAGCGTTCGCGTAAGCTGACGCCCTCACGGCCGACGATCTCCATCGGCCACAAGAAGCGGTTCGCATGGAAGCCGGTGGCGAAGACGATCACGTCGACCGTATGCTCGACCCCGTTGGCGCAGCGCACACCGTGCGGCGTGATCGCGGCAATCGGCTCGGTGACGAGATCGACGTTGTCGCGCTTCAGCATCGCCAACCACGTGCCGTTGTCCGGCAGCATGCGCTTGCCGAACGGCGGATAGCTGGGCACCACCTTGGCGAGCAGCGCCGGGTCGTCACCGATCTGCGCCGCGATGTACTGCGTAAAGAACTCGCGCATCATATCGTTGGCGGCGCAGACGGCGCGCTCGGGATGCGGCCAGTCCGGATCGACGACGAGCGACGGCATGAGCCCGTCCGAGATCGGCCAGAAGAGCAGGAAGCGGTACCAGCGCGCGTAGTACGGCACGCATCGGAGCAGCCAGCGCTTCGCGTCACTGACACGCTTGTGGTAGCGCGGGTTCGGCGACATCCACGGTGGCGAGCGTTGGAACACGAGAAGCCGGCTGGCCACCTTGGCCACCTCGGGCCCAAGTTGGAACGCACTGGCGCCGGTGCCGATCACCGCCACGCGCTTCCCTTCGAGCCCATGCTCGTGCCGCCACTCGGCCGAGTGGAAGGCCGGGCCGGCAAATGTTTCGCGCCCCGGAATGTCCGGGAGGCGCGGCCGGTTGAGCTGGCCGACGGCGCTGATTAGCGCGTTGGCCGTCAGCGTCTCCTCGCCACCCTGCGGCGCGCGCAGATGGACGACCCACCTGGCCGCGCGCTCGTCCCAGCGCGCGGCCACCACCTCCGTACCGAAGCGAATCCGCTGCCGCACACCGTAACGGTTGGCGCAACGCGCGAAGTACTGGCGCAGCTCGTCGCGCCGCGAAAAGAACTCGGGCCAGTCGTGATTCGGCTCGAATGAGTAGCAATAGAAATGGTTGGCCACGTCGACCCGGCAGCCCGGGTAACTGTTCTCCAGCCAGGTGCCGCCGACATCGTCGTTCTTCTCGATGACGACGTACGGGATGCCCGCCTGCTCGAGACGAATGGCCGCGAGCAGACCCGACATCCCGGCGCCGATCACGACGACCTGGAATTTCTCGCGGCGCTCCCGCGGCACGGCGTCCCACGCCGCCGCGCGCGCATCGCCATCATCGAGAGCCATCTCTTCGAGGAACATCGGCACGTACTCGTCGGGCACCTCTTCACCGACCATGAAACTCATCATCGCGCGGATCGTGGCCGGCGATGGCAATGGCGGCAGCGTGCAGCCCCGATCACGATACGCCCGCACGGCCGCGAGTCCCATGGCGCGCACCGCCGCCTTGTCGGCGTCAGACAACCCGCCGTCAGTTTCGCCGGGCAGTGTCCGCTGCGGTCGTATCGTGCCATTCAACAGACTCGCGTCGCCGGTCAAATGAATGATCGACATCAGGAGCGTCGCAATGCTGGCATGTTCGAGCGCGGCGGCCAGGAAGGTGTCGTCCTCGGTGATGGGCGCGCTTACGAAACCAGGTGTCATCGTCGGCCTCTTTCCGGTGCGCAAACCTTGCCAGTCAGAATCCACGCTGCGTTGGCAAATCAAAGCCGGGTCGACCCCAGTGTGCTGCCGGAGCGCTGCCTCCGATCGCCCAGACGCGTTGGTGCAGGGCGACCACGAGGTCGGGGTCGTAGAGCAGGATCTTGCGTTCGCGCTCCGTCAGCGCATCCGGACCGTTCTGCAAGGCGCGATCGAGCAAGGCACGCCGGGCCGCGTGGATCGATGGCCGTAGCGTGCGACGCGGTCCCAGCAGGGCGCGGTGTAGCGCGTTGACGTACGGATCCACGGCGGCACGCACGAAGCCGTCGCGCTCCGCCGTATGCATCGGCACGGGCTGTTGTGCCACGCGCAGGGCGTCGGAGAGATCGCTGAGCTCCTGTGGGGGCTCGCTCTCCTCGGGAATCATGAACAGCCGACGCGCCCGGGCACGATCACCCAAACGCACACGGCTGGCCAGCACCGAGGTCGGAATCGACAAGATCAACGCGGTGATGATCGGCGTGACCCACCAGAAGTAGCTGGGATTCAGCCAATAGAGTCCGATGCCCCAGGCGCTCGCGACGATCGTGTCGAGCCCGTGATGGCGCATGGCTTCGCCCCAGCTGGTCTCCGCGTCCTCCCGGCCTTGTGAGCGCCAGCTGACAGTACGGCCGATGAGATTCTGCAGCACGAAGCGGCTGTGGAACACCATCCGAATCGGCGCCAGCAGGCTGGAGAGAAGGATTTCCAGCACGACGCTGAGCGTCAGCTTGATGAGGCCGCCATAGGCGCGCGTATGGCGCCGCCCCTTGACGGCGATGAGGACGATGCTGAGCAGCTTCGGCAGAAACAGGATCATCCCGGTCACCGCCATCAGATACAGCGCCCAGTCCGGATGCCAGACCGGCCACTCCGGAAACAAGCTGCGCCCGTGTGGAAAGTACTCGGGCTCGCGCAAGGCGTTCTCGATGGCTTGCGCGGTGCTCAACGTCAGGAAAGTGAACCACAGCAGCGCCGAGACATATGCGAGCACGCCGTTGATGAACAAGGCGCGGTGGGCGCCGAACAGTCCCTCGGTAAACAGCAGCCGCAGATGCTGCAGGTTGCCCTGACACCAGCGGCGATCGCGCTTCATTTCCTCGAGCAGCGTCGACGGCACCTCCTCGTAGCTGCCATCGAGATCGTAGGCCAGCCACAGCGTCCAGCCGGCGCGCCCCATCAGTGCCGCCTCGACGAAGTCGTGGCTCAAGATCTCGCCGCCGAGCGGTGGCTTGCCCGGCAGCCGCGGCAAGGCGCAATGGTCCATGAAAGGCGCGATGCGGATGATGGTGTTGTGCCCCCAATACTGGCCGTCGCCAAGCTGCCAGAAGTGCAGCCCGGCGGCGAACATAGGACCGTAGACCCGGCTGGCAAACTGCTGCACACGCGCAAACAGCGAGCGCCGATTGACCGCCGTGGGGGCGGTTTGAATCATGCCGGCGTCGGGACGGCGCTCCATCATCCGCACCAGCCGCACGAGCGTCGCACCGGCCATGATACTGTCGGCGTCGAGCATGATCATATAGCGGTACTGCCGGCCCCAGCGCCGGCAGAAGTCGGCGACGTTGCCGCTTTTGCGCGCCAGGCGGACACGCCGGCGCCGGTAGAAGATCTTGTCGAAGCCATTCACGGCGCGGCACCACGCGGCCCAGGCCTCTTCTTCCTGCACCCAGGTGCTCGCGCCGCCCGAATCGCTGAGGATGAAGAAATCGAAGTGCGCCAGCGCGCCGGTGCGCTCGAGCGATTGATAGATGGCCTGTAAGCCGGCGAACACGCGGGCCACGGGCTCGTCACAAATCGGCATGACGATCGCAGTACGGCCCTCAGGGCGAAACTCGCCGGCGTCATCCGGATCCGGGCGGGTAATTGCGAAGCGGCTGCGCCGGCCGACGAGCGTCAGGAAGCCGAGCAGCGCCGTCCAGAAGCCGATCGAGATCCAGCCGAAGAGCGCGCCGAAAAAGACGACGATGGCCACCTCCAGCCAGGTGCCACCCTGGTGCGGCAAGACGTTCACCATAAAGCCGCTGGCGATGACGCTCGGAATCAGCACCAACTCGGCCAGCAGCGCGCGCCGGCGATGCGCCGCGCGAATCCACGGCAGCACACGACGGCGTGCCCGCAGCGCGCGGCGCCGCGCCCGCGCCACCTTGGTCCACCCCGGCCGGAAACGGTTGATGAACCGCCGCAGCACGCGGCGCTCGATCTGCTCGGGGATCATGGCGCGGCGCGCCAGCGGGGGCATCGCCGAGATGCCGTTGCGCAATGGCAGTGACGCTGCAGCTGGCGTTTCCCGATTGAAACGCTCGGTCAGGTAGGTATCGAGCCGCCATGCCAGAAAGGCGTCGGCGGTGGAACACCGGCCGCCGTTGGCGCTCGCGTAGTGCTCCGGCAGAAGGGCGCGCAGTGCCTGCAATGTCTCGCCCACCGCGTCGCTGTCGGCTGGCCACACCGCGCTCTGCAGCGCACGCTGCACTGCGATCTGCGCCAGCGCATCACGCTCGCTCTCGGGAATGCCAAGGGCCTCCAGATACGCGACGGTCCGGGTGTAGGCGGCGCGCCAATCTTGCAGCAAGCGCCCCGGTGGCACCTCGAAATGACCTGCGATCGGCGTCTCGTCTATGGCCCGCTCCCCCCTTCGGGGAGCCTCAGGACAGGATTGGTCGCTAGGGGCTGC
>CAZTDK010000141.1:0-10945 GCA_964611965.1 uncultured Binatia bacterium (SeqCode)
CCGTTGACGCTCGTCTATCCCAAGTGGATTCCCGGCGAGCATGCCCCGACCGGACCGGTGGTTGACATCGCCGGGCTGAAGATCAGTGCCGATGGACAGCCGATCGCGTGGCACCGCGACGCGGTCGAGATGTACGCCTTCCACCTCGACGTACCCGAGCGGACCGATACCCTCGACGTGTCGTTCGACTACCTCTCCCCTCCGGACGGCGGCGCCTTCACGTCCGGCGCATCGGCAACCGCACAGTTGGCCCTCATCAGCTGGAACCAACTGGTCCTCGTCCCACAAGGAGTGCGCAGTGATGACCTGCGCTATGCGGCGACGTTGCGTCTGCCGAGCGGGTGGAGCTTCGGCAGCGCCCTGCCCGTTGCCAAGCAGCGCAACGATCGGATCGATTTTCAGGCCGTGTCGCTGACCACCCTGATCGATTCGCCGGTCCTCGCCGGCGCGCACTTCCACACCGAGAACCTTGCGGACGCACCGGTCGTCCATCAAGTCTTTCTCGCGGCCGACAGTGACGCCGCCCTCGAGATACCGCCGGAGATGACCGCCAGCCTCAAGCGCCTGGTCGCCGAGACCGGTGCGCTTTTCGGCGCGCGCCATTACACCAGCTACAGCTTCCTGGTCACGCTCTCCGATCACACCGCGCATTTCGGACTCGAGCATCACGAGTCGAGCGACGACCGGGTCGCCGAGCGCAGCTTCCTCGACGAGGATCAGCGGCGTATGGCGGCCGGCTTGTTCTCCCATGAAATGACGCACTCGTGGAACGGGAAGTACCGCCGTCCCGCGGACCTGGCCCCCGGCAGCTTCGAGACACCGATGCACGGCGACCTGTTGTGGGTGTACGAAGGGCTGACGGAATACCTCGGCCAGGTCCTGGCCGCGCGCAGCGGCTTGCTGACGCCTGATGAGTATCGCGACAGCCTGGCACTGACCGCCGCCGACATGGAGCAACAACGCGGACGCAGCTGGCGACCGTTATCCGACACCGCGGTCGCGGCCCAGCTGCTCTACGGTGCGCGCGCCGACTGGGGTACCTGGCGGCGCGGTGTTGATTTCTACCCGGAGGGCGAGCTCCTGTGGCTCGAAGCCGACACCCTCATCCGGCGTGAGACCGGCGGCACGAAATCACTGGACGATTTCTGCCGTCTCTTCTACGGCGGCCAGAACGGACCACCAACCGTGGTGCCCTACACCCTTGACGACGTGATCGCCGGGCTCAATCAGATCGCGCCGTACGATTGGCAAACATTCTGGAAGACGCGCCTTGAATCAACGGCAGCGCAGGCCCCGCTCGGCGGCGTCACTGCTAGTGGCTGGAAGCTGGTGTACACTGACGTCATCTCGCCAATGCAGAAGGCGGCTGAATCGACGCACAAGAACATCGACCTGCGTTTCTCGCTTGGGTTTACCCTGAACGAGGACGGCACGATCTCCGACGTCATGCTCGAATCGCCCGCGGCCAAGGCCGGCGTGGCTCCGGGAATGAAGTTGGTCGCGGTCAACGGGCGGCGGTGGAATAAAGACGGTTTGCACACCGCGATCAAGGAAACCAGGAGCCGGCATCGTCCCGTCGAGCTGCTGCTGGAGAACGGCGAGTTCTTCAAGGCCTACCCACTCGACTACGACGGCGGCGAACGCTACCCCCATCTACAACGCGACGAAGTAAGCGGTGACATGCTGGCGCGGATCATCGCGCCGCAGGCCGGCACGGAGGGGGCCCCACAATGAGCCACCAACAAACCTGGGATCCGGAGCGCTATGCGCGCAACGCCCGCTTCGTCGCCGATCTCGGCATGCCCGTGGTAGATCTGCTGGCGCCGCGGCCTGGCGAGCGCATCCTCGACCTCGGCTGTGGCGACGGTGTCCTCACCGAGAAGCTGGTCGCCATCGGCTGCGCCGTCGTGGGCGTCGACGCGAGCGCTGAGCAGATCGCCGCGGCGCGCGCCCGCGGTCTCGATGCGCAGGTCATGGACGGGGAGCATCTCACCTTCGCTCACGCCTTCGATGCGGTGTTCAGCAATGCGGCCTTACACTGGATGCACCGCGCCGACGACGTCATCACCGGCGTGTGGCGGGCGCTCAAGCCGGGCGGCCGTTTCGTCGCTGAGTGTGGTGGCGCCGGCTGCGTGGCGAAGATCAGCGCCGCCCTCGCCGCCGCGCTGGCGCGGCGCGGCACCGACGCGGTCCGTGTGAATCCCTGGTACTTCCCCACTACGGAAGACTACGGCGGCCGCCTGCGCGCCCACGGTTTCAGCGTCACCTCCATCGCGCTGATCCCGCGTCCGACGCCGCTACCGGGTGACATCACCGCCTGGCTGGAAACTTTTGCCGAGAGCTTTACGGCCGCCTTGCCGGTGGCCCAACGCCCGGCATTCCTCGATGAAGTCCGCGAGGCATTGCGTCCCGATCTCTGCGACGCCGACGGACAGTGGACCGCCGATTACGTGCGGCTGCGTTTCGCGGCGCTCAAGCCGGCACAGTGACGACAGAAGACAGACAACAGACGACAGACAACGGACTCGGGACGCCGGAT
Source organism: uncultured Binatia bacterium (SeqCode) (assembly GCA_964611965.1). Classification (GTDB taxonomy): domain Bacteria; phylum Desulfobacterota; class Binatia; order HRBIN30; family HRBIN30; genus CAZTDK01. The sequence goes on from CAZTDK010000141.1 coordinate 2,540, forward strand.
TGGTAGAACGCTGACCGCCCCCGGACCTCCGTACAAATCTCGTCCTCACGGCGTACCGTTTTGTGCGACCGTTCGCCGTGGGTGTTGTGCCCTTCCGCCCACGCCTGTTTTCGGTTGTGGCACGCCGCTTGTTACTTGCGTCATTCCATCACGCGGGAGGTGCTGGGATGAAGAAGTTGATGGCAACGGGCAAGTGGTCGAAGGCGGAGAATCGATGGAATATGGTGGTGGCATTGCGCCGCCCGCCCGCCCGCGCTTCGGACCCCGCAGCAGCTATACGCGCCGAGCCACGACGCGCAACGGTACTGCGACTGCGGCCCACCTCGGAAGCATAGATCCCCTGAAACGTTCGAACGTGTAACCCCGCGAATCACTGCGGGGCATGGAAAAGACGCTGCCCCCCCCAACACCCGTCCGGCGAGGGTAACTTCTCCCCCCTCGCCGGACGGTCCAGCCGGTCAGTGTTTTGTCGGGCTTGGGCGCATACGCCGGAAGGGGGCCAGTCGTGCGTACATCTCCTTTGCCGGATTCAGTTGCCGATGTACGGATCCATCGCTGTCCGCGACACCGCGGTCAGCTCGGCGTCCAATCGCGCCACTGCTGCGACCGCAAGCGGCCCGTTGAGTGCCGCCGGCAGCATGCCATCGTAGATGCGATGGGCGGACCAGGTGTGCGCGAAGCGAACGCGAATCCATCCGGCAGACGCCCCTTGCGCGTCAAGCACGTCGGCTTGATAGGTCCCGCGCAGGTCCAACAGCGAATCGGTCGACTGTCCGAGCGCGGCGGGCCCGTTGCCACCGGCAATGCGTTTGAAGACGGATGTCGAAAACGTTCCGTCCCCCTCGGGCTTGAACGTGAGCCGGATGGCGCGCTCATCCCAGGTGGCGTCAACCTGGCCGATCGGCGGCGCCGTCGCCGGCGGCGGACGCCGTACGACGATCTCTGCCCCGCTGATCCACAGGTCGGCGGTCGCGGTGCCCGCCGAATAGAGCACGAGTTGTGGCCCGCGCGGTGTCGTTGACAATTCGAGGACCCCCGCCTGCCCGCCTTCCATTCTGTCGATCACCAGGCCGCGGCTCGCGGCGTGCGCCGCGAACGTCACATCAGGCTCAACCGGAACCGTCGGCGACATCCACGAGCAGCCGGCGCCTACGATGAGGGCCCCGACAAGCAGACCGGTGCGGTTGGGTACCAACATTTTCATGTAATTCGCTCCTCTGTACCGGGAACACGGTAACAGACCTGCGGGCTCGGAGACAGAGCGGCCGCGACGGCATTACGTCCGGCCAAAAGATCCGGCATTCTGGGACGGCTGCGGGCGCGCTCAGAGCGCACGCCTCGACACAGCCGCCAAACGCGAGTACGACGGCACGTCATGCGACGACAACACACCCGCAGCGCCCGCCGTTGCTGGCACCGGCGGCACTGAGGCACAATCACTTCGAGGATGGAGCACGCCGCAGGAAGCGAACCGGCAGCGGGGGCACCGCCACCCACGCCCGTGACCGGCCGACGCCGTAACCGCAGCCAGAGTTGGCTCGCGCGCTTCTATCGCGGCAAGGTTCGGCCGCTCTTCTCGCGCCGGCTGTCGCGGCTCGCGGCCGCGTTGGTGCCACCGCTGTACCTGATGTACATGCGGCTGGTCTGGGCAACGAGTCGGGTGGAGCCCCACAATTTTCCCACCCTCAAGGACATCATCAAGCAATACAACGGCGCCGTTGGCCTCTTGTGGCACGAAGAGGTCATGACCGTCGCGTACGGGTACTACTATCTCGGATTTCGCCCGCACACGCTGGCCAGTCTCGGCGAATCCGGAGAGCTGATTGCGCGACTCTTGCTGCGCTGTGGGTTCGTCGTCTTCCGCGGCGGCTCGACGACCGGACGCGCACGCCGCCGCGAAGGCACCCTCGAGGAAATGATCGCGCACATGCGCAGCCACGAGGAAGTGATCTACGGATTGACGGTGGACGGCTCGAAGGGCCCGGCGTACCGCCTGAAGACCGGGGGACTCATCATCGCACGGGAATGCGGCAAGCCGATCGTGCTGGCACGCACGTGGTACAAGCGCTGCCTCCGTTTGCCAACGTGGGACCGCATGGCACTGCCGCTGCCCTTCAACGTCATCGGCTATTATCTGAAAGGGCCGTACACCGTGCCCGACAACGCGTATACCGCGGACGGGCTCGAAGCGTTCCGCTTGCTCATCGAGAAAGACCTCATCGACCTCGCCGCCCACAGCTACGACGACCTCGGGCAACCGAGGCCGGCCAATCTGGTCTATCCGCCAACCGTTTGATGTGCGGAACTTTCGGCGTGACTTATCTCCTTTCGTCTTCCAATTGAGGTTTTTCGGCTTGTTCAGTCGAGCCGACCATCGCTCTTCTCACAAGCGCTCGCCCGCGCCGGGGCGGAGATATTCACCCAGGGTGACAGCGTCATTGGCCGTTGCCAGCGCGGTCTCGCGCCGGATGCGATTGGTGCGGACCAGATCAGCGAGACTGCGTTCCAGCAATAGCATCCCGTCGTTGCCGCCGGCCTGGAGCGCGTTGACGATCTGCGCGGTGCGGCCCTCGCGGATGAGATTGGCGACCCCGTGCGTAATGCGCAGCAGTTCCACGGCGGGAACCCGCTGCGCTCCGTCGGCCGTGGGAACGAGGCGCTGCGCAATCACCGCACGCAGCGCATCGGCGAGTTGCACGCGGATCTGGCGCTGACGTTCGGGCGGATAGGTGCCGATGATCCGCTCGACGGCCGACGGCGCCGTGCGGCTATGGAGGCTGGCGAATACCAGGTGACCGGTTTCCGCCGCGGTCAGTGCAAGGCTGATGGTTTCGGCGTCGCGCATCTCGCCGATCAGGATCATATCCGGGTCTTCGCGTAGCGCGTCGCGTAAGCCAGTGGCGAAATCCCGGACGTGCGTCCGCACTTCACGCTGGCGGACCAGCCCGGGCTCACGCGGCGGACGGATGACGTACTCGATCGGATCCTCCAGGGTCACGAGCACCTGCGGGCGCGCCCGCAGGGCGTGTTGCACGAGCGCCGCCAGCGTCGTGCTCTTCCCGCACCCGGTCGGCCCGCACGCCACAACCAATCCGTGCGGCAAGTCGACGAGCGGCTCGATCTGTGGCGGGAGATGCAGATCCGCCAATGGCGGGGCTTCGCGGCGCAGCAGGCGCACGGCCGCGCAGATGCCTTCGTCACTGGCATAGATGTTCACCCGCACACGCCCCACCCCAGGCACGTCGCAGCCGCGATCCACCGAGCCACCAGCCTGAAGTTGCGACAGGCGCTCCGGTCCACCGAGCAGCCCGGCGGCATCGAATCCCGGCGCGCCGTCGAACGCCTGCAGCGCGCCGTTGATGCGCACGATCGGCCCGCGCTGTGGGCTCAAGTGAATATCGCTGGCCCCCAGCGCGACGGCGCGCGTCACCACGGCGGCAAGCTCCGCCGGGAGCGCGCGGCTCATCTCGATGTCGCTTGCCGCGACGTGACTGCGCTCGGCGGATTCACCACGCGCCGGTTCGTCAGCCGCGCGGCCGTGCGCGTCGCGCAGAAAGCGAACATCCAGCGTCGCCTCGTCGGGCCGCGCCAGCGTCACGACAAAACGTCCCAGCTCAGTGTGGCTATAGGTGAGTGACAGCTCGCCGCGCTGGCGCAATGTGGCGGCGTGCGCGGTCCAGAGATCGTCGAGCAAGGCCTGGATGCTCGTCGTGGACATCGCCGGGATCGTCAAGGGGAGCTCGGTGTCGCCCTTGAACATTTGCGGGGCACGGTCCGACGCCAGCCGCAACTCGGTGCCATCTTGGTGCACCAGGATCTTGAGCACGCTGTCGATCGGCTTCACGTCTGCGCTCGGCTCGTCTACGATTGATCCTTGCCTGAGCCGGCGCGCCGCCGCAACTCGACGCCAGCCGCTGCTTCACACTTCGCAAAGGTGTCCGCGCTCGCGGAAGACGTCACCTGCCCACGCGCGCAAAGGCCGCGGGCACCCGGCTCTCGAAACGTACCGCCGCACCGGTACCCGGATGGACGAAGCTGAGTATCGCCGCGTGGAGAGCCAGACGCTTGATGGGATCGCTGGTCGCGCCGTAGGCGCGATCGCCGACCACCGGATGGCCCGCCGCCGCCAGTTGGACACGGATCTGGTGGCGACGACCGGTCCCGAGCGTGATGTCGAGCACCGTCACTGTGCTGCGACGCTCGCGCACCCGGTAACGCGTGATGGCGGTCCTGGCGCCCGCCTCATCACGGGCCGCCGGACGGACGCGCAGCGATCGACCCTGAAGAATTTTGCCCTCGAGGGTGCCGGCATCGGCAACAACACCCCCTTCGACGACGGCCACGTATCCGCGCGTCACCGAGCGTGCCGCGAACTGCGCTTGCAGGTCACGTTTGGCTGCCGTGGACTTGGCAAGCACGAGCAGGCCGGAAGTCTGGCGATCGAGTCGATGCACAATGAGGGGGCGCGTTGGCGGCCGCGCCGCCGCGAGGTAGCTCCACACCATCCGATAGACGGTGCGTTCACGTTCGGACTCAGTGGCGATGGTGAGGAGGTCAGCGGGTTTCTCGATCACCAGCAGATGTTCGTCCTCGTGAACAAGCTGGAGCGGGGCCGAGAGGGCAACCCGCGCCACCGTGGCGAGACCGAGCCCGACCCGGTCGGTGGGGACCAGGAGTGTACGGCCATCGCGGACGACATGCCCGTTGACCGTAACTCGCCCCTGCGCGAGCCACTGTTTGCGGCTCACGCCCGAAGCCTCGGGATATAGCTCCTTCAGTCGCCCTGCTAGCGTTGCGGTCATCGATCGCGGCGGTTCACGCTGTGGTCACCATGACGGTGTATCCCATTCGGCGCCGAATCCAAGCCGCCGGCCGCAGAAATGTTGGCAGCCTCGCCGCGTTGTTCCCACTGCATTTGACTCGCGAGACTGGAGCGTGATTGGACACGGGACATGCACCACCACACCAGGGCCATGATGGCCGTGCTCTTCGCCCTGCTGCCCGGATGCACCGCGCAGCCGCCGCAACCGGCGCCAGCGGCTGACCAACCCGTCTCGCTCGACGCTACGCTCCAACCGTACCTCGCACGCTACGACCTGCCGGCGCTGGCTGCCGCGGTCGCGCAGACTGGCAAGATCATCGCCGCGGGCGCGGTCGGCACGCGCGCCGCCGGCGCTCACATCGCGGTGACGCTGAACGACCGCTTTCACATTGGCTCGGACACGAAAGCGATGACGTCCCTCGTCGCCGCAATGCTCGTCGAAGAGGGGCAGCTGCGCTGGGACTCGACGGTTGGCGAAGTCTTCCCGGAGTTGGTGGGACAGATGGATCCGGGCCTGCGGCAAGTGACGCTGGTGCAACTGCTGTCGCACACCAGCGGCATCCCCAGTGACAATGAAGCGTTCGGGAAACTGCTGGACCAGTCGCTGACGCAAGACGGGAACCTCAACGATCTGCGCTATTGGTTGGTGACGCAGTGGTGCAAACAGCCTTTGCAGTCGAAGCCGGGCACGACGTTCGCCTACTCCAACATGGGCTACACGCTGGTCGGCGTGATGCTGGAACGGGTGAGCGGCAAGACCTGGGAGCAGCTCATGCAGACACGCGTCTTCGATCCTCTGAACCTCCAGACCGCCGGCTTCGGTCCGCAAGCCAGCCTGGGCAAGATCGACGCACCGCTGGGACACGAGCGCCACGACGGCACCCTCAAGCCGATGCTCGCCGGCCCGAACGGCGACAACCCGCTCATCATCGGGCCAGCCGGCACGGTACACCTGTCGGTGCTCGACTTCGCCACCTGGGCGGCATGGAATGCCGGCGAGGGCAGGCGCGGGCCGGCGCTGGTGCATCCCGATACGCTGCACAAGCTGCACACGCCGGTGATCTCCATGCCGCCGCGGCCGAATGCGGCACCGGGAACGCCGTCGCACGGTGCTTACGGACTCGGCTGGGGCGAGGTCACTTTCGACTGGTCACCGGAGCCCTTCCTCTACCATGGGGGCTCGAACGAGAAGAACCTCGCCTACATTCTCCTGCAACCTCGGCACGATTTCGCGATGGTGTTGATGACCAACGTCAGCGGCCCACAAGCTGACCAGGCGCTCACGGCGCTGGTGGAAGAGCTCTACAGGCGTTTTGGCAGCGCTCATTAACCGGGCGAGCGAGGGCTGAGTCCCGAGCGCTGATCAGCCTGTCGAACTGAGATGTCCGCAGCGACCGAACGGGAAGCGGCCCGTAGAAGACGCGGGCCGCGGGCCCTAGGTTCAGCAGGCCGTTGGAAAAGAAAGCTCACCCTTCGAGAGCCTCAGGGTGACCGGGGCATCTCCAAAGATTTCAGGAGGGGCTCCGCTCATGCTGAGGCTCTCGAAGCATCGGGCGGAGCCTTTCAGCGGGCTGCTAGATGGCGCCCAGGCCACGTTCCCCGGTGCGGATGCGCACCACATCCTCGAGCGACGATATGAAGATCGTCCCGCCCCCGTTCGCGCTGGCGTGGGTGCTCCGCTCGATGATTCCCACGGCGCCGGCGACGTCCGCATCGGCAACCAAAAGCTCGACTTTAACCTTTGGGAGGAAGTCGACGGAGTACTCGGTCCCACGATAGAACCGCTTGCGGCTATCGCCGTCGTCTGACGCCTTGACTTCCAAGACGGTCATTCCCTTCACCCCGATGTGCCGCAGCGCCTCCTGCAAGACGTCAAACTCAAACGGTGCGATAATGGCTTCGATCTTCTTCACGAAACACCTCCTGGCCTGCGCATCAGCACAGGACGCCAGACCGTGACGCACAAAACATTCCATCGGCTCGGCCCGAGGTGCATGGCGCTTATGGCCACAGGAAGGCGCAACGGGATCCTGCATTTTGAAATGCGCAGGCTACCGGTTACTGCACAACGCAGTGGATAAGTGGCACGCGGCGCTCAGTGCAGCGCCGGATGCGGCGGCATGCGCCCGCCCGGGCTGACGCGCGCCGGTGCGCGCCGGTGGAGTCACAATCCGGCTTGTCTCTTCCCGCCGGCCATCCTACCATCAAACTCAACAACGGCGGCACTCCGCGAGTAGCGTCAACTCCTGGACGAGCGAGAGAAGGAGATCGCGAGATGAACGATGTGGCAACCGCACCGGCGTTCAAGGCCAGTGTCCCGCTGCGCGCGCGCATCGCCGCACCCCTTGTACTCGGCGCTCTGGCGCGGTGGCGCGGCGGGGCGCTCACCATGCGCTTGCCGGATGGGAGTGCGCGCGCGCTCGGCGACCCGAGCCAGGCACCTACGGTGACCGTCACGGTGAAGGACTGGCAGTTCTTCTGGCGGGCGCTCTGCGCGGGCGACATTGGCGTCGGGGAATCGTACATGGCCGGTGAATGGGAAAGCAGCGACCTGGTGGAGGTGTGCCGCTGCTTCCTGCGCGACCAGTCGATGCTCGGCTCCCACTCGACTTGGAGCCTGCCGGCGCGCCTCTGGCACGCATGGCTGCGGCTGCGGCACATCAATTCGCTCAAGGGCAGTCGCCGCAACATTCAGTATCACTACGACTTGAGCAACGACCTGTACCGGCTCTTCCTCGACGAATCGATGATGTACAGCTGCGCCGTCTTCGAGCGCGACGATGCCTCATTAGCGGAGGCGCAGCTCAGCAAGATCGATCAGATTTGCCGGCGTCTCGATTTAGCACCCGGCATGGAGGTTCTCGAGATCGGCAGTGGTTGGGGCGCGTTCGCCATCCACGCGGCGCGCCAGTACGGTTGCCGCGTGACCTCCCTGACACTGTCGCACGAGCAGCTGGCGCTGGCACGCGAGCGAGTGGCGGCGGCGGGCGTCGCAGCGCTGGTGGACATTCGCTTGTGCGACTATCGCAGCATCGCCGGCAGCTTCGATCGCATTGTGTCGATCGAGATGTTCGAGGCCGTCGGCTACGAGTACTATGGAGCGTTCTTCGGGCAGTGCAGCCGTATGCTCAAACCCGATGGCCGCATGTTCCTGCAGACCATCTACAAGCCGGACCAGCGCTTCGACCAGTACCGCCGCGGCTTCGACTGGACACGCAAGTACATCTTCCCGGGCAGCCTGCTGGCATCCGTCTATGGCATCGCGCACGCGTTGAAGCACCACACGGCGATGCGCATCGAGTGGATGCAGGACATCGGCGTGCACTATGCGCGCACACTGCGCGCCTGGCGCGAGCGCTTCATGAGCCGGGTTCCGGAAGTGCGCCAACTCGGCTTCGACGACCGCTTCATCCGCATGTGGGAGTTCTACTTGGCCAGCTGCGAGGCCGCGTTCGCCACGCGTTACATCGGCGATGCGCAGATGATCTTGGCCAAGCCGAGCATCGGGTAGCGGAAAAAACGCACGTGGCGCGTGGCCAGTGGCACGTCGGACGGTACATCCACGGAGAGCCACGCCGAGATCG
>CAZTDK010000142.1:0-10771 GCA_964611965.1 uncultured Binatia bacterium (SeqCode)
GGGGGGGGGGGGGGGGGGGGGGGGGGGGGGGGGGGGGTTGGGGGGGTGGGGGGGGTGGGGGGCTTTCCCTCACGCCCTCAAGCCCTCACACCCTCACACCCTCACTGCAAGTCGAGCGGCGCCTTCAGTCCCAGGGTCTTGATGAGCCGGGACAGGTTGCTGGCCGACACCCCCAGCAAGCGCGCGGCGGCGGCGCGGTTGCCTCCGGTTTGCGCTAGGGCGGCTTCGATGCGCCGCTGCTTCTCAGCCCGTAGCGTGCTGCGCAGCGACGGCGCTCCATCATCACGCCGGGCGCTGACCGCAAGTTCCGACAAGTGCGCCGGCTTGATCACCGTGCCGCCGCACAGCAGCACGGCGCGCTCGATGACATGCTCGAGCTCGCGGATGTTGCCAGGCCAGTTGTAGCGACCGAGGACGCTCAGCGCCTCGGGAACAAAACCCGTGACCGGCTTCTGATACCGGCGCGCTGCGCGTTCCAAGAAGAAGCTTGCGAGCATCGGCAGGTCCTCGGTGCGTTCGCGCAGCGCCGGAACAGGCAGCTCCATCCCCGCCAAGCGGTAGAATAGGTCGCCGCGAAAGCGGCCGGCACGCATCTCCGCCTTGAGATTGCGGTTGGTCGCGGCAACGACCCGCACGTCGATCCGTATGACGTTGCGGCTGCCGATGCGTTGCACCTCGCGCTCCTGCAGCACGCGCAGCAGCTTCACCTGCATCTCGATGGACAGCTCGCCGATTTCGTCGAGGAAGATCGTGCCGCCGTCGGCAAGCTCGAATTTGCCCGGGCGCGCTTCCACCGCACCGGTGAAGGCGCCGCGTTCATGGCCGAACAGCTCACTTTCGGCGAGGCCGACGGGAATCGCCGGACAGTTAACGTTGATCAGCGGGCCATTGCGGCGCGGGCTGAGGTCGTGAATCGCGCGGGCGATCAGCTCCTTGCCGGTGCCGGTTTCGCCGGTGATCAGCAGTGACGCATTGGTGGGCGCGACCGTGTCGACCAATGCCAGCACCCGTTGGAGCGCGGGACTGGAGCCGATGATCTCCTTGAATTGGGAGACCGAGCGCACCTCGGCGCGCAGCGCGACGTTTTCCGCCTCCAGGCGCTTGTGCAGTTGTTCGATCTGCGTCTTCTGCCGGCCGATTTTGTCCAGATACTCGGCGTTTTTGAGGGCGACACCGAGCTGTGCGGCGATCATGCTCAGCAGCATCATGTCGGAATCGTCAATGGCACCGCCCGACCATTTGGGCGCCAGGGCAATGAACCCAATGTCTGCGCCGTCCGCCTGCACCGCAATGCACGCCTCCCACTGCAGTGTTACCCCGTCGCAGCTCCCGCCGTCGCCGATAACTCCGGCCGGTGCGCGGTCGTGCTCGACATATTCGGGAGCGGCGATGACGCCCGTCGTGCAGGCAAGCTCGAAGCTCGACGCCTGCGTGCGCAGATAAAGAGCGGCGCCTTCGACCCCCAGGCCATCCGTGAGGGTTGTGGTCACCGCTTTGCAGAGGTCGTTACGGTGCGGCAGCTTGACCAGATCGGCACTGAGTTTCCGGATGGCCTCACGCGCGGCGTGGCGCGCAGGAAACAACGAGCTCTCGACCTGTTCCTCGAGGAACGACCGAAAGCGCGAAAAGGCCATGAGACTGACCAGGGCCGAGAGCAGCAAGCAGCCCGCAACGAGCAGGCCGCTGCCGCCAATTGGCAAGTCACGCACCCAGATGACCGCCGCCGCGAACGGCAACACGACGACGATACTGGCCAATAAGGTTGCCGCGGCCCGCATGATGAACACGTCGATATCCATGAGGCGGTGCCGGACTGCGGCGTATGTCCAAAGGGCAATGAGGAGAATATTGCCAATGCTCCCCGTTGGGATCATCGGTATGCCGTAGTTTGCGAGAAGATTTACGCAGCCAAGCGGGAGAAAAATGGCGACACCGAGCAACCAGTACCGGGCTCGCTGGCGAGCTGACGAACTCGTCGAGGTCTTGAGAACGTGTCGACAAATGACGGCTCCGGCGGCGGGCGCTCCGAGCATGAACATCACCAGCAGGGGATGTAGGGGCCCCGGTCGACCAATGGCCCCCCACGGATAATTGATGAATCCGTCGAAGAGCATGCCCCTCAGGTGTAGGAACGCCAGAGCGCCAGCTATGCAGTATCCAGCAATGGTGACGAGCCGAATTCTGATGCCTTGCAGGTCCGACCAGACCATCGCCGTATGAAGCCCCACCGCGGGCATCAGCTGGAGCACAAAGACCATGTAATAGAGGAGGGCCCCATGGACTGTAGCGAATCCTGGGATCGATTCTGCGCCCAGATAGATGCTCCAGATCGTCATGCAGGATGCAAAGGCGATGACCGACCAACCCACGCGGCGGTCCCGAGCACCTACAAGGACCACAATGACCGCGATGATATCTACAATCGCGGCAGTGCAGCACAAACCAAGCAACAGGATCTGTAGAGCGGTCATGGTGAAGCCGATTCTCCACGAATCGGACCTCGCGAGTCAAGCACTTTCTGCAGGGCCTGCACGACGCAGCCGAGATCCTATGAAGCCGCCTTGCGCTGGTATTGCGCCGAGACCAGTTCAGCATCGATCTCGTCTTCAGATCGATAGGCCAGTGCAGCGCTCGGCTCACATGCAGGCAAGTCGACGAAGAAGCTGGTGCCTTGTCCTTCTTTGCTCTCGACATTGATGGAACCACCGTGCTCAGCGATGATTTGATGCACAATCGCCAACCCGAGGCCTGTGCCCTTGTCCTTGGTAGTGAAGAACGGATCAAAGAGATGCTCGATGCGTTCCGGCGGAATGCCGACGCCGGTGTCGTGAATTTCGATCTGGGCGAATGGCTGTTGCCGATGTTGAATGAGGCGGGTAGTCACCCGTACCGCTCCACCGGGTGGGGTGGCCTGAATCGCGTTGAGGACGAGGTTGATGAGCACCTGTTTCAGCTGGTCGGCGTCCGCACTGGCATGCACGCCGTCGGTCGACAGCGCGCAACTCAGCGTCAGCTGATGCTTACGCGCCTCGGCATCTAGGAGCGCTACAACCCGCGTCAGCGAGTCGTTCAGATCGACCAGCTGAAGGGATCGGGTCGGGGAGCGCGCAAAAGACAGCAGTTCGTTGATGAGTGTCGCAATGCGTTTCACCTCGCTCGCTGCCATGCCCAGAAACGTCGTCATGAATTCCTCGTCCTGCAGCCGATCCGGCGCCAATTGGAAGAACGTCTGAATCGACACCAGTGGGTTACGCACTTCATGAGCGATGCCGGCAGCGAGCGTCCCAAGCGCAGACAAACGGTCGGCGCGCCGGATAATCTCCTCCGACTTCCCCAATTCCTCGTACAGACGGGCGTTCTCCAGTGCCACAGAGGCTTGCGCGGCCAACGTCTCAAGCAGCTCGAGATCTCCCGCAAAGAACCCGTCCATATTTCGTTTCCGTCCCAGACTGATAAAGCCGATCAGCTTGCCACCTGCAGTGAGCGGAATGCACACCTCCCAATCATTTTGGGTGCAGAACTCAGCTACTGTCGTTCGTTCGATTAGGTCAGTGCTCGATTCAAGCTCGTGGCGCATTACAGCGCCTTGACGCGCAAGGAGTGTCTCCGCAAACGCATGTCCTTCAGAAAGCTCCTGGTACTGGCTTGCGGCGCCATGCGCATAACGGATTGCATACAGCCGCTTGCCTTCATCTAGAAGGGCTATTGCTACGCGCTCGAGACGCAAGGTGGACTGAAGGGTGGCGCCAAGCTCGCGCAGCAGACGTTCCCGATCGAGTATACGGACGATGGAACGCGTGAAAGCGCCAAGCGCCGCTCGATACTCATATTTCTCGCGAAAGAGAGACCGCTCGATACGCGACTCGGCGCGAAAACGGAGCATGGGAAAGAGAACGCCGACCGCCACCAGCATCGCAAGGACCGCCGCAGAGAAATCCGGGTGCACCTGCCCGAAAGAGAGCCGTTGGAGCAACAAGAGGAGGGTGAAGGCCGGGGCGATGAGTACGAATGCTACCGCGGTGTAAGCCACCCCCTTGGTGACCACAAGTTCGATGTCCATCAGCCGGTGACGAACAATCGCGTACGCGACGATGGCAGCCCAAGCTGCATTCCCGAGGTTACCCAACGGGTAGATTGGGATGCCGTAGTTCGGCAATAGGTTTGTACACCCCAACGGCAAGGCTACCGCTGCGCCTAGTAGCCAGAACTTGAGCTGCAAACGCACTCTGGGATCATTACTCGTTCGAAGGTCGTGAATGAGCAATACAAACGCGATCACAAAATTACCAACCAAAAATAGGCTAAAGAGATTGTAGAGAGGGCCGCGCACAGAGTAATAGCCCCATTCAAATTGGGCGACATCGGACACCAAGAGATCTAGAGCGTTGGCTGCGGCGAGCACGCCCGCGATCAAATAGTCGCCGATCAGGACGATCCGCAGAAGCAGCGGTCGGCGTGCCTTCATCGTCACAACAACATGAAGAATCGCTGCCGGCATGAAGACGATGCCCGTCCGAAAAGCGCGGGTCAAAGTAATGGCGAGATCACGGTCCGGAACGACATAGAGAACAAAGAAATTGAGGTTCCAAAGAGCCAACGTCGCTGCCAAAAAGGCGAATGCTTGGTTGAGCCTTACGCTCGGCGCGCTCCGAAAAACAAACACCCCGAGCACAAGGGTTACGATGGCGGCAACAAGCGGGATGGCGAAGTGATACGCCATGGAGACTCAGATCAGACGATGAAGTTCGGTAGATCCGATGCCAACAAAAGGCTGGCTACCGGATCGGATGATTCGGCGTAACGGTCCCTGAGATTGAGGAGATCGAGGTGCATGACCTCCACCATTCCCCAATCTGGGTGAACGAAATTGCAATCTAATGGTCTAAAGAGGGCCGTGCGGTAGAAGTTGCGAAGCCGCGGATAAGTGTACATTACGAGATCCGTTATACCATTTTTCAGTGCGAACGAATATGCGAGTTTGAGCATCCCGATCTGAAGAAACGTGCCCCTCCGAATGCGTCGATAGTCTGGCCGAACACAGAGGCGTCCCACCAGCGCGGGCATGCGATTGGCGCCTATGAGTGCGTCCAAATCAACGACCCGTTCCAAATCGAATGGCCGTTGATCAGGTCCGACAAGACGAAATGTCGCAACAACCTCATTGGTGGTCTCCGCGCAGGCAATCAGGTAGAGGGCACCTTCTTCGAACGCATCGTTCGGGACGTGGCCCAGGTCCACCGAATACACAGCGTGCTGCAACTCGCAAGCCCGCAGCTTGTCCTCTCCACTCGCGACCTTAAATATTAGTCCCTGGAACAGAAGGTTTGCCTCCAACCCCTCTAGCGGAGGCTTGACTTTGCGCCCGGCATGTCCGTACTTTCGCCAGAGCGAAGCCCGGCAGTCAAGCGGTGGGAGGAGCGACAATCGGTGGGAGTCCCCAAAAGCCTAATGCGATCCGATGTCCGGGACGAAGTGGTGGGTCTGATAAGCGAGGTCGCGGGCATCGCCAAGGAGTCTATCACAAATAACGCGACAATCGACGACGACCTGCAGCTCAACTCCGTCGCCTTCGTTGAGCTCCAAGTCGCGATCGAGGACAAATACGACATTCAGATCGACCCCATCCGCGTTGTGGAATTGAATGAGCTCGGCGCCATCGTCGACTACATCTATCACTGCGCTACCGCCGGGGAGAAATGAGCCTCTTCTCCAAAGAGCACGAGGCATTTCGGTTACAGGTCCGCCGCTACATCGAGGACCATCTCACACCTTACGCGGACGAGTGGGAGCGCCAAGGCAGCTTCCCGCTGAGCGTCTTTCGCGACCTGGGTCGCGAGGATCTCCTCGGATTAACCCACGCACGCCAGTACGGCGGCCGCGCGCTCGACTTCGGGTACAACGTCGTGCTGGCCGAGGAACTGCCGCGCTCCAAGATGATGGGCCTGACCCTGAGTATCATCGCACAGACCAACATTTTTCCGCCGCTGCTGGCGCAATTGGGCACCGAGGAGCAGAAGCACGAGTTTCTGGTTCCAGCGCTGCGCGGCGAACGCATCGGTGGTGTCGCCTCCAGTGAGCCGGCCGGAGGGTCTGACATCGTCCGCGCCGTCCAGTGCACCGCGGAGGACGACGGCGATTTCTGGGTCGTAACGGGCGAGAAGAAGTTCATCACCAACGGACCGATTGCCGATTTTCTCATTGTGTTGGTGCGCACCAGACCCGAGCCGACGATCAACAGCCTGTCGCTGCTGATCGTGCCGACCGACATCCCGGGTTTTCGGGTGAAGGAAACTCTGCGCAAGCTCGGAATGCACACCTCGCCGACGGGCTGGCTGGCGTTCGATCACTGCCGCATCCCCAAGCGTCTGATGCTCGGCAAAGTGAACCTCGGCTATCACTACGTGGCACGTAATATCCTCGAAGAACGCCTCATCGGCGGGGCCAGCGCGGTTGCGTTGACGCGGTTTGTCTTGCAAGAGACGATTGCGTATCTGCAGCAGCGGATCGCATTCGGGCAACCGTTATCCAAACTGCAAGCGATTCGCCATCGCGTGGCGGAAATGGCCGCCGAGGTGGAGCTTTCCAGGCGCTTTGTGTATTCGGTCTGCGAAAGCTACCGGGATGGCATTGTCGAGGCCAAGGAGATCTGTATGATCAAATTCCAGGTCTTCGAAATGGTGCAGCGAGTCATCGAGCGTTGCCTGCAGCTACATGGCGGCAACGGCTACCTGGAGGACAACTGGATCACCCGCGTCTTCCGCGATGCCCGCGTTCTCAGTGTCGGCGGTGGCCCGTCCGAATTGATGAAGGATTTAGTTGCTACCTATCTGCGTCTCTGATGTGTACGGCGAGAGAAAACGTGCGCGGCAGTTCAGCAACGAGGGGTCTTTTGCCCTTTATCGATGAACGGGGCATCTGTTCCGACCGTTTCCCCACGATAACACAAATGTGCTAGAGAGATCCCCGCGTGCGACCGGTAGTCATCACTGGCATTGGCGTCATCGGCCCGACCGGAAACGGGATCTCGGTGTTCTGGCAGTCATTGCTGGACGGGCGCTCCGGCGTCGGGCGCATCACGCGCTTCGATCCGACCGCGTATGCCTGCAAGATCGGCGGCGAAATCCGCGATTGCAGCTACGAAGCGCTGCTCGATCCACGCAAGCTGCGGACGACGACGCATGTGACGCAGCTGGCGTTGGCCGCCACCGAACTGGCGCTGCGCGATGCGCGTCTGGCCACCGATCACTACGCGCCCGATCTCATCGGCGTCTGCATCGGCACGGCGCTGGGCGGCTGGCGCGAGGCCGAGCAGCAGCACAGTATCCTGCTCGAGCGCGGCGTGCGGCGCGTCAATCCGTTCATCGCCAACGGCACGCCCAATCACGCCTGCGGCGCCGAAGTTGCCAGCGCGGTCGCGTCGCAAGGGCCGCAAATGACCTTTTCCACCGGCTGCCCGGCCAGCTTGCAGGCCATCACCCACGGCGCCGCGCTGGTCGCCAGCGGCGAGATCGATGTGTGCCTGGCCGGCGGCACCGAAAGCCCGCTGATCCCCATGGTCATCGCCGGCATGGGCCGCACCCAGGAGCTGTCGACGCTCAACGAAGACCCGGCCACCGCGTCGCGTCCCTTTGACCGTGACCACGCCGGGCTGGTGCTCAGCGAAGGCAGCTGCATCCTGGTACTGGAAGCGGAAGAGCACCTGGCGCGGCGCGGCGTGTCACCGTACGCGCGCGTGCTCGCCGGCACCACGTCATCGGACGGCAACGGCCTGTACGATTTCGCCCCGTCCGGCGAACCCGGCGCGCGCGCCATTCACCGCTTGCTGGAACGCCTCAAGCTCACCGCCCTGGACGTCGACTACGTCTGCGCGCACGCCAATTCCTCTCCGGCGTTCGACCGCAAGGAAACCGTGGTCATCAAGCGCGCCTTCGGCGAGTGCGCGGCGCGCATTCCGGTCAGCTCGATCAAGGGCGTGCTCGGCCATCCCTTCGGCGCCTCGGGCGCCTTCCAGGTCGCCGCGGCGGCCATGACCATCCGCCAGCAGCTCATTCCGCCGACGCATAATCTGAAGGAACCGGACCCGGAATGCGATCTCGACTACGTCCCCAGCACCGCCCGCGCCGCGCAGATCCGTCGCGCCTTGGTCAGCAGCTACGGGTACGGCGGGCTCAACTCCTATTTGCTTCTCGGTTCGCCGGCGCTGTAGCGCGCGGCACCGCAAATCACCGCCGATCCCTGCATCTGTCGAACGAAATTCACCTCCTATTGTTTGGCAACCGTCGAAGATTTTGCTACTGGACGGCGCCATGCATCAGCTGCGGCTCGGCGTGACGGCTCGTTCGCTATTGATCGTGATCCTCTTTGCCCTCGCTGCGGCTGCGCCTGCCGGTGCATGCTGCTGCACGTGTCAGAACTCGGAGAAATGTTTTCCGACATGCGGGCCGGATATCTCAGACTTTGCCTCGTGCAATGGGAACTGCCTCGATGCCGGGTGCGGCCCCGCCGCGCCCTGTCCGAATCCGGCTGCCGGCGAGGGATGCGCGACGGACGAGGTGTCGTGTTTCGATCTCGGCCCCATCACGGCGACCGGTGCCCCCGCGGCTTCCGCGACGGGACTGGTCAGCTGCGCCTTGGTACTCGCCGCGATAGGCACGGTCTCGCTGTTGCGGCGCCGCGCTGGTTCGTAACGCCGCGCTCAGATCGCTAGCGAGGCGCGCGCCGCCGATCCACCTGCAGCATGTGCGCCTCGGGCTGATAACTGGTCGCCGATGGCATATGGTTCAGGCCGTCAGCGGTACGCCAACTGCCATCTGCAAGCGCTTGAGGAAACGAAGGTTGGCTCAGTAGCAACGACGTCGTGCAGATTGGCGTACTGCTCACACGCGGCGAGAGCGGAGCTGCTCGTGGAATGACCGGGTCACTCGGCGGGTCCGCAGGTCGGCAGTCTACAAGACTGCGCATTCGCCAAAACCAAGCCCACGGTACAGGCTGCTGCGTCCTCCAAAAATAGCTCCGGCGCTACGGGGGTGCTGCAGTCGAGAGCCACGATCTGGATCGCGTTAGGACAGAGACTGGTCAGAAGCTCACCCCCCGGATTGTACGATTGGGTCGTTCGCGTGTTGCAATCAGCACCTTGAACGACGATTGGCAAGTTAGCGTGGCTCAGGTTAGCGACCAAACTGAGTCCGGCGATCAACGCGACGCCAGCGACGGTCCGCGAAGACCGGGTCAAGATGCCATAGGCGGCCACCCCACACAGCACGATAGCCAAGACAACCAGCATCGGCATCGTCAGGGCCGGCGCGGAGCCGCCAGCGGGGTCGGTCGTGACAGAAGCCGCAAACTGGGCGACGGCAGCGAACGGCGACAGGAGCACTGCGGCAGCGACTGCAATCTGTGCTGATCGACGAATCCCCATGAATATCCTCCTTCAGGATGAGCAACCGCTTTCCATTTGCCGCATCCTGTTCTCGAAAGCAACTTCAAGTGTGGTGAGCGCCTTCCAGGTCGCCGCAGCGGCGACCATCCACCAGCAGCCCCTTGCACCAATGCACAACCCTGAAGGAAGTGGATCTGGATCCGAGCGGTCATTGGCGCATAATTCGCGCTGGTTAATCCAGCTTTTACTTGCCCAACTCTGTCAACCCTGGCAGAATCGGTCGCTATCGGCATGGCAGAACTCACTTCGGATTCGCGTCGCGTTGAACTGACCCTGGCTTTTCCCGTGTATCCGGCGGTGAGAGGCCGCGGCTTTGGTTTGCGCGTCGGCGGCGCGCCGGTTCAGGCGCTCGCCACGCGCGAGCATGCTGCGAATGCGCGCCGGCGAGATCTCGCCGCGAAAATTCGTCTTCTCCAAGCTGTACGCAAACTGGCGCACGATGTCCGCGTAGCCGCCCGGCGCGCGCAGCAGATGCTTCACCTGCGCGGCACCGATGACCGCGCGCGCGGCGCCGTTTGACGCCGCACGTCTTTTCACCGGCTTCCCGTTCGTTTTGCCGGACGATGCTCCATTCTTGTTGCCGGCAGCGCTGCGTTTTACAGCCATCGTCCCTGCCTCCTTCAAGAATTTTGCGGGGTTTTTTGCACGAGTTTTTGGAAAAGTCCATATTTTTTATCGTCGCGCGTCGTTTCGAAGGCACGCACGGTCGGGATTTCGATGGCTTACGAGACGCCCGCAAACGATGTCGGCGGCAACACTTTTTCTGTCGGCGGTGACAGATGTTTTGTCGCCATCAACGGAAAGTCTGGCGGCGCCGACAGAAGATCTGTCGCCAGAGACAGATTCCTACCCTCCGGCGACAGAAATTGTGTCGCCGCCGAGAGAATGATTGTCTCCGTCGACAGCGGCGGTGTCGGCAGGGAGCGATGGGTTGGTCCGGTCGCCGTGATGCGACTCAGTGAATTTTACCACGAATGGCGCGACGGTCACGAAGAAGGCACCATCAAACCTCGCGTGAGTGAGCTTTCCCCAGAGCGCGTGAACGTCGGCCTCGGGACAGGCCTCTCAGCCGCCGAGGCTCGTCTTCACCTTCTTCAGCACGTCGATGTTCTTCTGCAGTCCATCCACGTTCTGCTGCATCTGGACGATCGCCGTGCCCAGCTGCGCCGCCGAGCCGAGCACGCCGCCGGATTCGCCCGCTTTCTCCATCGCCGCCTTCCCGAGCTCTCCGAGCTGGGCGTCCGCGCGATGTTGACTCACCGAACCGCACAGAAATCCCACGGTGAAGATCGTTCCGACCGAGGCGTCGCGCAGCGACTGTCGCGCGTCGCG
>CAZTDK010000143.1:0-10754 GCA_964611965.1 uncultured Binatia bacterium (SeqCode)
GTAGCCTGTACACTATGGTTTCCACGCAGGTGGAGCCGACGCCGGTCGTCACCCCGTTTCCGACGGTCCAGACGACGCGGACGCCTGCCGAGGCTCCGCCCACGCCGCCGGTGCCCGGGTTGGGTCCGAATGCAGTCGGTCTGCAGGTGGCGCTGCGGCGCAGTGGGTCCGGCGGCGAGACCTACGACGGGTATCAGGTGCTGTTGTCCACGAAGCAAGGCGCGGAGAACAGCTTGATCGGTCCGACATCGTTTGCCTTCGTACCTGTCAACAGCGCGGGCCAACCGGTCGGGCTCGTCGAACCGGCTGCATACGGGGATTGGTCGGGGACGAGTGGCACGAGCAAGATCACGATCGCCCTGACCATTGACAGGGACGTGCTGGAGGCTGCCGAGCCGTTCGGTCCCCCCCCGTGCCAACTCTATGTGGCGACCATGCTGGCGGTCGGCCCGTCGTTCCCGGGCGCACCGGTGCTTTCGAGCCCTCCACCCGTGTCACAAGGACAGACGTGCCTCAATGCCACGATCACGATGACCGCGGCGATACCGCCGCCAGCGCCCGGGTCGATCCAGTTCGAGGGGTGCGTCAACGGCAGCTGCCAGACATCCTCGGCGCCCTCCAACCAAGTGGTGCTCACTGGAGCGGCGACCTACAACGCGACCAACGCTCTCCTGGTGCGGGTGTTCAACCAACCCGCTGGCAGCGGTCCCCCGGGCGCGCTTTCCGCGGGCTGCTTTACCACCGACGAGCAGGCGGACATCGTGAGCAAAGATCAAACTTTGACCTTCACCATTGCCCTGACCCCCGGGGACCAGAACCTGTGTTACCCGACGCCGGCACCCGGGGTGATGCCGACACCACCGCCGCCTTCCTGCTGCAACTGTGCCGGTACCTGTAATTTCAGCGGTGTGTGCGGCTCGTACGCGCCGGTTGGTTGCGGTTCCTGTCAGAACTTCTGCCAAGCACAATTCGGCGCGGGGTGCTACGCCGTCGGCTATCATACCGGGGAGAACGCGTGCGGCAGCGGCTCGTGCGACAACGGCACTTCGACTTCGTGCGACATTGCATCGTCCCCGAGCGCGCCGCCCGCGATCCCCGTTCCCTAACGACGCCGGCCGCAGGCCTGGGCAAGTGTGAGAGGCTCAAAAGCATGACGTTCAAAAAAGGGCAGATGATCGTAACCGCCGCGGGTGCGGTGGCACTTGTGGTTGGGGTGGTGATCTGGCGCGTGGAGCGGCGCGGCGAGGAACGGGCGACGGAGTTTGCGCGCCAGGAAGAGGGCCAAGCGAGTCGAGGAAAGCCGGGGGCTGGTTCGACTGTGCCGGGCTCGCGCCTCCGCTTCGCGCCAACGGATCGGCAGGATGCCGCCTACGGGTTCACGATGGAGGCCGAGGCCGCGGTCAAGCTGTCTGCGTTCGTGCCGGCGGCTTGGAGCGACAGGGTCGATACACCAGGGCAGGGGATGGTGCCCGTACGGCTGACGCTGACGGGGACGCTCGCCCTGCGGTACTACGCGGCCGGGTTGGGAGAGTGGGAGGTGGCGGCCAGGATCCTCGATCCGAACTACCAGCTGAACGGCAAGGCCCCGATCTTCAGCGCGGCGCTCGGCTACCCGTTCGCCTTCCGCATGGATACCCGCGGGCAGTTCAGTCAATTCCGCTTCGCGCGCGGGACGCCGCCGGAGGTGGAGCAGGCCATGCGGTCGGTCGTGCAGGGCGCTCAGGTGGTCCTGCCGGCAGAGGACCGGGCCCGCTGGGAGACCAGGGAGATGGACGAGGTGGGGACGTACTCGGCGGCGTACGAGCTGGCCGGTGGCGCGGCGCAGCTGGCGGACGAGGTGGAAATCCGCAAGACGAAGGAGCGCTATCTCGAGCTCCGCGCGGCCGGCCTCGGGCTCAACGAGCTGGTCGCGGGCATGCAGGCAGAGGTACACGAGACCACGACCCGCGCCACCATGCGTCCGGGTGGCGCGTGGGTGCTGGAGCTGCGGGAGGAGGGCATGGTGGAGCAGCGCGCGCACGGCGAGACCCTGTCAGAGAGCCACTCGCGGTTGCACCTGTGGCGGGCGGAGTCAGCCGGCGCGTCCTTTCCGGATCGCTTCGCGGTCTTCGACACCGAGCTCCACTCCGGCAAGTACGTCCGGGAACAACTCCACGCCACCGACCCGGAGCTCAACAAAATGGGCGAGGGGTTGGACCTCGTCGACGCGCTCAGCAAGTACGTGGAGCTCACGAAGACCAAGAAGAAACAGCTCGCCAACGAGTTTCTGATCAACTACCTGCGCCAGGACCCGGCGAACGCGGAACGCCTGGTGGCGGCGCTCCTCGCGGACAAGGACTACACGCAGTACGACAAGAGCACGCAGCTCCATCTGTGGATGCTGCTGGCCAAGGCGGGTTACCCCGAAGCCCAGCAGGCCATCTGGAGCGCGGTCGCCGACGCGGGTAACAGCGACCAGACGCGCACCCTCGCCATGGCGAGCGTGGGACAGATCGAGTACCCGGAGGCGACGCTCGTTGACCAGGTGTGGGGGATGTACAACGGCACCTCGAGCGCGGCGGACGGAGTGAGCAAAGACCTCAAGGCGATGAGCATCATGGCGCTGGGGCTGCTCGGATCTGGCGATCGGTTGAATGACGATGTCAAACCCGTGATCGGGCAGCGGCTGGTCGAAGCGCTGCAGGGGGCCAGCACTTCGTGGGACGAGCAGATGGCGCTGCGCGGCATCGGCAACTACGGCAATGCCGACTTGCTCGACGCCGTCGCCCCCTTCTTCCACAGCGACGATGCGAACGTGCGGGCAGCCGCATTCAGCGCGTTGCGCAAGATGGACGAACCGCGGGCGCAAGCGGTGTTGATCGAGCAGTACCAGCAAGAGTCCGCCGGGGGCGTCCGCCTGGCTGGGCTTGACGCGCTGCAACGCATGCCGCTCGCGCCGCCGACGCTGGACTGGGTGCGGGAGCAGGCGCTGAGCACGACCGACGAGCGGGAACAGATCGCCCTGGTCAATGTCCTCGGCAAGACGCTGCCGGCCGACCGGGGCAACGAGGTGACGCTGCGCCAGATCCTTGCGACCAACGCGCCGGTAGGTGTGCGCAAGGCCGTCTTCCGCTACGTCAAACCGTAGTAGCGTCTCGGCCTTTCGACGGGCTGTACGGAGGAACATGAGCTGCTGTTCTGTCTGTAAAATGGTGATTATAAGAATGTCGTGTTTTGTGATTTCAGCCTAACACATGAGAAGGTGGGGCGCGTGGCCGATCAGCTGACGGTGAGGAATGTTGGGCATCGGTTCTGCAGTGCCGGAAGAACAGCCACCCCGTTCTTCAGGAGCCAAGCGCCCAGCTCACGAGCGCGATGATGAGGACGCAGACCAGCAACCGCAGGACGTTCACCATCGGCAGCTCACCTCAGTGAAACGAGCGGTCCAAGCTACGGTACTGAATCGCCTCGGCGACGTGGGTGGCGCTGATGTCCGCGGCCGCATCGAGGTCGGCAATGGTGCGCGAGACCTTCAGGATCCGTCTGTAGGCGCGCGCGCTGAGGCCGAGCTTGTTCATCGCTGTTTCCAGGAGCTTCTCGGCGGCGGCTTCGATGCGGCAGAAGCGCTTCAGGTCGCGGGCGCTCATCTGCGCGTTGCAAAAGACCTTGCGCCCCTGAAAACGTCCCAGCTGGATCGCCCGTGCGCGATCGACGCGGGCGCGGATGGCGGCCGACGACTCGCCGGTGGAGTGGTCGGCCAACTCTTTGTAGCGCACCGCCGGCACTTCGACCTGGATGTCGATGCGGTCGAGCAGCGGGCCCGAGCTGCGGGCGCGATAGCGCTGGATCTGCAAAACGGCGCAGCTGCACTCCTTGGTGGGATCGCCGTGAAAGCCGCATGGGCATCCCTGCGTTGCCTTGTGCTCAGTCGACCCTCACCGCGGCAAAACCTAAGGATTTTCGATATCCGATCGAATTGAAGACCATCGGCGACCACATCCGGAAGCGCCGCCTCGACCTGGGACTCCTCCAGCGAGAAGTTGCCCAACTTTTGAGCGTCGATGTAGACAGCGTCTGCCACTGGGAGACCGGACACAGCAAACCGAAGGTCTACCTCATCCCGCAGATCATCGATTTCCTCGGGTACGTACCGGGGAAACCGGCCATCTCATTTCCAGAAGCGCTTCGCACCGCGCGCCGGTCGGCTGGACTGTCACAGGAGCAGCTGGCCAAACGCGCCGGCGTCGACGAAAGCAGCATCGCCAAATGGGAACGGGGTGCTACCATACCGTTCCCGGCGACGGTTCGGCGCCTCTCCCGGTTCTTCCAGAAGATCGGCTGGCCGCTCCCGGAGTTCGGAGCGGAGGGCTTGTATGGCCCGGAGCGACGTGCCAAGGCGGCGCGCAAGGCGTGGCGCTCTAGGACGAAGGTCAACAAGTCGGCTGGCTGGTGAAGTGTGCGGTTCGGATGACTGTTAGCATCGTCGTCGTTGTCTGTTCGGTGAATCGGCGTGTCGCTTGGTCGCGAGTGAGCCATCGTCCAATCCAAGACGGAGAAGCGTGCCGGAAAGGGCAACTGCAGCTGACTTGACACGGGATACTGTACGCGTATAATTCATATGCTCTGTACTTTGATATATTCAATGAGTTTGCCATAGTAGATAGCGGCTCAGGCCATGGGCCTTTCTCCGCTATGGCAAACCCTCGATCCGAGGTTTAGGCCCGCTGGCAATAGCAAAGAGAGGTGTATTGCCATGAGTAGTGCGCCTAATGATTTCGGCCGCGATCACGGTCTGATACACGAGGTCGTTGTTACCGGTAGCAAGGCCGGATGGGATCGTGAGGACTGGGCGAAGCTCACCCATGACGTGGACTTCATGCGACAAATCCGCGAAGTGCGTCTTGGTCGCGCGTCCATCGTGGCTGCGGAGCATGTCATCGACTGCGATGCCGACCCGTTCCTTCCGACCGGCTGGAGAGTCAAGGAACACCAGAAGGGCGGCAAGCTCACGTGGGACCCTTGCCGAGTTCAGCTGTACCTGTCCCAAAAGCAGCGGAATGGGGAAGTCAGGGGCTCTAAGGTTTGCGAAGAGCTAGGGGAGCGGCCCAAGTATAACGCTAATGTCCTTGATCACCTCCTGGCTCACCCGCACCTCATTCCCGCGTTTTGGGCGAACAGATACGTCTGCTTCTGGGGCACGGAGTATCGTGACCAGGATCACGTGGGCTGCGTCCGCTGTCTCTGTTGGAGCGGTGGCAGACCGATTTGGCGCGGTCTTCCCATCGACTATGCTTGGAATGGTAGCATCTATGCTGCGTTGCATGTCGGGTAAAACCGGTGGCCTTGCCTCCCCGCCCGCGCCTTTCAGGCGCGGGCGTCTTCTTTTCACTCGCGTGGGTGCGTATTCCGGCGATCGTGAATAGCTCCCGACTCGCTTACAAGGAAGTCGATCGATTCCTGAGCGCGGGTAGGTATTGCCACGTAAGAGCTAGCTAGGGTAGAGGTAATCGAAGGGAGCGGACCTTCACAAATGCATATCTCGAAAATCCCAAGCTGTATTGGCAGGCGTGTGAGTTCGTAGCCGAGCACTAAAATGTCCACTGTATACCTTGCTGCTCCACTCTTCAGTCTTGCCGAGCAGGAATTCAACCAAACGCTCGCTTATCGCCTTGTTGAGGCATGCCCTGGCCTCGAGGTGGTACTGCCCCAGGCGCGAGCCAAAGAACTCATTTCTCAGAAGGGGGGATTGGCTCTTGTGTTCCGGGATTGCCTTGATTCTCTCGCCAAGAGCAATGTCGTCGTTGCCATACTTGACGGCCCGGACGTGGATTCAGGGACCTGTGTTGAGATCGGGTTCGCATTTGCAAAGGGCAAACCCATAATTGGAATTCGCACAGACTCACGCACCTCCGAGGATCGCGGGCTCAATCTGATGGTTTCCCATGCGTGTACCATGCTTATTCTCGGATCTCAACGCGATACGCAAACCCTCGCGGAAAAGACTGTCCAAGCCATTAGGGAGCTGACGCCCGCGCAGAGCTAGCCGCGGGCGCACACCGCGCTGGTCAGCCTTTTAAGAGGCCTCCCGAACGCTCCACAGCCCTTGAAAATCCGTGCTACGCACAGAGCCTCCTCCTCTATGCTGCGGTAGGACTTCAGCAGCCTCGAAACGACCGAGCAGCGTAAAGAAAAACACCGAGGGGGATGTGCTAACTCCCGCGCTAACTTGACACCGTTTCAGCTACTGCGCTATCTCGTGACCCACTTTTGCGCAAGCTCACAAGGGCGATTTGGTGCTTACGGGTCCTACACTGCTGCCTGGACGAGCAATAGGGGAGAGTGACAATGCCTGCTGACGAAAGAACTAAATTCGACGTCGCCTGTGCTCTCGCAGTGTTGACGCCTGGCCCTAATCTTCCGTTTCACCTCCCCGAGACTCTGAAGGTTGACGGACACGCCAAGGACATACTTGACGCTTGCATAGACGTGGGGTCCTCCGAGCGGTCGTTCTGCAGACTTCGCAATAATATCCCATCACAGTATCACGTACCGATGGGCAGTGATCAACTCACGCTGTTCGACGGCGGTGAGATCCGGATCGGCGGCTCAGGTGTTACGATACAGCTTTACGACCGGACTCTTAGGAAACACTACGCCTTGAAGGTACCCCGTGCTTCAGTGTTGGCCTACGTTGCACCAGAGTTCATAGTTCTAGATAAGGAACGTCTCATCGAGCGAATTAGCGCTGAGTACAAGGCGTTCGAGAACGAACGTCATATTTCACAAAGACTTTCGCATGAGAATATCGCACGTCACTTTTTCGGTTCTTCGAAAATCATCCCTGAGGTCGGTGGCCCGGGGGTTACCGCTAACCTTCCATTCAGCATCTCCGAGTGGATAGATGGTGCGCAGACATTGCACGAGTTTCTGAAGAACGAGCACACGCTGACGCTTCGTGAGATTGTTTCCCTCATCAGCGAAACCTTTTCTGCGCTTGCTCATATCCATGAGCAGCACGTCATCCACTGGGATCTAAAGGGGGATAATGTTCTGATATCGGGTACCGGTGTCGCAAAGATCATTGATTTTGGCAATGCCAAACTTCTAGATGTCCTTCGGGAAGAAGATCTCCAGGCGACAACCACCAAAGGCAAATATCCGGAAGTATTCGCATTGCAGGCTCTTCAAACCGGGGAGGATGAGAGCCGACGTTTCCGGATCAAATTGCCTGATCTCTCCTGGAACAATCCATTCATAGATCTTTGGATGCTTGCCCAGGAATGGAACCGCTGCCTTTTATTTTCTGAACGCTTTCTTTGCGGCGAGTCGGATTTGCGCGATGAAGACAGGGGAAGAATTCTTTCATTGATCCGCCTACAGGAGTCTCCGCGCTCAGCGGAGGCACATGAATGCCTGCGGATCGTATTCGATAGGATTCTCTTTCCATTCGCACCGCAATTCGTCGAACGCTTCGTCGATCCTGATCACAAGTTTAGGACTGACGACCTCTATTTCCATACCGCCACCGAAGTACTGGCGGAATTGGCACGAATTCACCCATCCTTTGGCGCAGCACAGGAGGTTCCCGAGCTGCTTGTATCCCTGGGCGACATCGTGCGCCTTCCAGCCACGGGGAATAGTGTCTTCACTGATCGCGTAGCCGCACTGGCAGAGACGAAGACAATTCAGCCAACAACTCTTCACAATCAGCTGGCACAGGTTCGTCAGGTCTTTCCTGGGGCGACACATACGCGATTTGAGCACCTGCTCGGCACGCTAACGACAGCGGCCCACTATCTGAGAGCCCTTTACCTAAATGACATGAACGCGTTTTGGCGTGTTTCCGCAGACGCACTCGATGTCCGTGCCGTTCTACTCGCGTCCATTTTGCACGATGCCGGCCATCTCGCCTTCGGTCATTTTATTGAGGAAATGGACGATTTGATGCAGGGGCTAAAGCACAGCGATTATACCCTTGTTCTCCTGAAGGCGTGCTTGGCCGCGGTGCAGCACGACGACGGGCCGGCGCCGACGGTAACCACCGCCGTCGCTGCATTCACGATCAGCGATGATGAGGTTCTTGAACTCGTCGCCATCCTGAGGAAGCACTGGTGCTCCGATGAAGCAACTGCCGCCGAAGCATCTGTTGATCAGCTTGTCGCTCTGCTTCGCCGAATAATTTCTGTATTTGAGCCAGCAAAACACACGATCAAACTTCCGGCGTACCTTTCGCGCACGGGTACTCGCTGGGCGCTAGATAGCATCCTGAAATCTGTAGTTGATGGCCCGATGGATGCAGACAAGCTCGATTATTTGAGGAGAGACTCGCTCCACAGCGGGATGGATCTTGTACTCGTCGCACAGATCCGAGACCGGCACTTTGTCGACCAGATGCCGGCGCAGAATGGTGGCCTTCTCCTCGGCGGTGAAGTTACGCCGCTTCCTGCCTCGTTTGCTCATCCTGACTCCTCCTTGGCCCCACATATAAGCGGAGCCGGTTGGAGTCACGTTCCAGCTGAGGCATTACAGTCTCTGTTAGATCATAGATCACTGCTGTGCCGACGCCTCACCTGACCAATTAAAGGTGCAGTCTCCAATCACGATCGCTTGAAAGTCCTGATTCGAGGCATTCGTGGCGAGCGGGGAGAAAATAATGTCGCCCAGTTGGCAGCTCGCGTTCGCTATGAGCGGTGGAGAAACGGATTGATTCGATGCTGCGGCTGGGGCTGGCAGAAACAGCCAATCAGAGGCGCACGCCTCCACGAGGGGAAGCCGCGGGATTATGCCCGCCTTGTATTGCTCGATTAATGAAACATCGAGTGCACTGAGCGAACCATTTCCAGAGACGTCACATGCCAGTTGTTGCACCGAACTCAGAGACATCGTGCCGCTCAAAAATTCCAGCACCCAAAGGGCGTCCAGTGAGCTGATCGCGTTGCCAGTATCCCCCAATTTGGACGGCTGAAGTTGCCAGTTGGCCGGGACGATTCCTTCAAAAACGTACTCACCGTTCGCGTTCGTCTGGACAGACAGGCTCATCGGTCCTTCGAGCGTAACGGTGACAGCTGGCACCGGCAAACCGCTTTGGTAGTAGCGGATGGTGCCGCTGATGGCATAGGCGGGTATAGGCGTCGGTTGAGCGGCACATCCAGTAAGGGAATTGATCACCGCCTCAACGACCTCAGCGACGGGAACCGGCATAATTTGCGGGGCATTTCCTGCGAAGCACGGGGCGACGGGGTCTTCGCCGAATATCATGCTCACCAACCCGATGATCTCGTCAACGGTCACCTGACGGTCGCTGTCGCAGTCACCAACGCATGGCTTTAATGTGGGAGTACGACTCGGCGTAAACGTGTAAGTTCGCGTATCGGTCGGCGTAGATGTCGGAGTAATCGTCTTGGTACTGGTTGCGGTCTCGGTTGGGGTATTCGTTCCCGTCACCGTTGGCGTGGAGGTGGACGAAGGCGTGCGCGTCCGCGTCGGTGTCATTGTGGCCGTTAGCGTCAGTGTCGCGCTATTGGTCAACGTCCATGTAGGCGACGGCATTTGTGTGTACGTCGGTCTGTTGGTGGGCGTGAGAGTCCCTGTTGGGGGCGGAGTTACTGTCAGAGTGCTGGTCGCCGTAAAGGTGGGCGACCACGTCCTGGTTGGGGTCTCGGTCGCGGATTTCGTTGCGGTTAGTGTCCTTGTAGGCATGGAGGTTGCGGTGTTCGTCCACGTAGGAGTCGGGGTACTCGTTGGGGTCTCGGTTCCCGTGGCTGTACAAGTCGCGGTGGGCGAAGGGGAACTTGTGGACGACGCTGTCTGAGTCACGGTCGGTGTATCCGTCGCCGTCACAGTCGGCGTGACGGTGACCGTATTTGTGGCAGTCGAGGTATAACTCGGACTGTTCGTCGGAGAGGACGTTGGTGTGGCGGAATACGTCGGCGTCCACGTTGGTGTCATTGTTGGAGATGCCGTTGGTGCCGGCGTCGCCGTGAACACTAGGCACCCAGCGGCCTCATCGCAGACGAAACCCGGCCGACAGGGACTTATACCGTGCATGCTGCACGTGCCACCACTGCACGTATCGTTGCCATTGCAAAAAACGCCATCATCACACGGCGCGGAGTTGGCTACCGGCCGACAATTGCCAGAACCGTCGCACTGATTATCCGTGCAGACATTGCCATAGTCGGAGCAAGCGACGCCGGCCGGAACGTTGCACGAACGGATAGCCTCATTGCAGAGGTTGTTGCATTCACCGGTGCATGGATTGCCCGCGTGTTGGCAACTGCCTCCGCTACACGTATCGGCACCATCGCAGAAAATATTGTCCTCGCACGACGCGTGGTTAGGAGTTTTGCTGCAGGTCCCATTGCTGCACGAATAGTCGATACATGGGTTTCCTCCGTTACAATCTGCGTCGGACTGGCAACCGACCGGAACTTCGACGTCTAGGCTTACGTCATCGATGCGGAACACGGTGATGGTATTCCCATCGGTAGTGCCGTGAAAAGCGATTCGAACGGTCTGGCCAGCGTAGTTCGTAAGGTCGACCGTTTGTCTCGTCCACGATGAAAACTGATTTGCACTTTGGTTCGAGTAACTCACTACGGTTGAAAGGACACTCCCGCTGGAGTTCTGAACCTCTACAGAGAGATGGTCGAAGGCGCCAGTCGACGCCTCGCTGGTCGTAATGCGAAGGTAGTACGTCAGCGTCGCTGACGTGATCCCTTGTTTTGGTTCAGCGGAAACGTGACTCGGGTTTGAAAGCTTAATTGGGCGGTGAA
>CAZTDK010000144.1:0-10730 GCA_964611965.1 uncultured Binatia bacterium (SeqCode)
CGCATTCATTGATTGGTCCGTTTGGCAAGGGGCTACTGTTTTCCAAATAAACAGTGCCGCCGCAATGGAATAATGTTTGGCCGCCTTTGCCCCAATAGGGTCGCCATTCAGGACTCCCGATCGGTTCAGAAGGAGGACAGCTTAGCGTTTGAGGATAGCAGGCCTGATCCGGACTTAATCCGGATGGGTCGACCGCACCGATCGGATTCGCGCCGGCATATGCATACGTATTCACGCCACCCACCAGCCCAATCGGGTCGCTCTGTACGTAGCGCCCCGACGTGGGATCGTAGTTGCGCGCTCCGTTGTGGTGGAGCCCGGTTTCGCTGTCGTAATACTGCCCAGGGAAGCGCGGATTGTAGGTGAAAGTGCCGCTACCGGACGGGTTCTGGTTCGGCGCCCCGTTGCCGAACGGGTCGGACTCCCACTGCCAGAGAGCGGTCCCGGTGCTGGCGGTGATCAGGCGCGCCGCGCCGAGCTGATCCGCGTAAGTTCTAAAGACGCCGGTTGCCGTGCGCACGCCGACCGGGAGTCCGTCGAGCCAGATCGTTTCCTGAATCAGCTTCCCAGCCGCGGTATATTCGCTACGCAGCATGCCCTCCTGGCCGAACAGGAACAGCCGGGGATCGCCGGCATTGGTCTTTGCCACCCGTTGCCCCAGGCCGTTGATCGCGTAGTCCGTCCCGGCGGCGTTCACCAGGCGCCCGCGGGCGTCGTAGGTGTAGGTCGTCATCCCGTCCCCCGTCAGGTTGCCGGCCGCGTCGTAGGCGTAGGACGTGGCCGGGGCGCTGAGGCTCAGCAGCGCGTTGGCCCCTGCCCCGTAGCCGTAGGTGAGGGTTGTCGACGGTGTCGTGAGGGTCTGCCGATTCCCATCGGCATCGTAGGCGTAGCCTTGCGACACCCCCGGCGCCGTGTGGCTGGTCAGCCGGTCCAGGCCGTCGTAGCCGAAGACCTGCTGCGCGCTCGTGTTCGCGTCCGTCAATGTCTGAATACGGCTCGCGGTGTCGTAGCCGATGCTGCGGCTGTCGCTGCCGAGCGGAAACGAGGCCAGGCGGCCGTCAGAATCGAAGCTCCGCTGATAGACGCTGCCGTCGCTCCAGTGCCAGCCCGCCACTGGCCCGAAGGGCTGATGCTGGACCCCGGTGAGGAACACCTTGCCTTTCACCTTGATCTGGTTGACCTGCCCCGCGGCATCGTAGCTGTAGGTGATCAGGCCCCCTTGCGGGGTGGCGGTGCTGGTGTGGAGCTGGCCGGCGGTGTTGAACGATTGCAGCATGGTCAGCATGACGCTGCCGGTATTCTGCGTTTTCTTGGTCACCCGACCGTGCTTGTCGTACTTGAACTGCGTCGTGCCGCTCACGTCGGTGACCTCCGTGAGGCGGCCCTTGCCATTCGTGCCCTTGTCGTACTGGTAGACGGCGCTCGTGCCGTCAGCGTACGCGGCGTTCGTCAAGCGGTTCAGGGCATCGTAGGTGTAGCTCGTGGTCAGGTTGCGAGCGTCCTTCGATGTGATCACATTGCCCGCCGGATCGAAGGATCGCGCCGTCACGCCGGTGTCCGGGCTCTGGATTTGCGTCACGTCGCCGAAGCCGTTGACCGTGTAACCCGTTACCAGCAAGCGCGGATCGGTGACCTGGTTGAGGTGCCCCGCGGCGTCATGGCCGTAGAGCGTGATGCCCGTGGCCGGGTCCGTCGATTGGATTAGCTGGTTCAATGGATCGTAGACCGTCTAGGTCGTGTGCGTGAGCGGATCGGCCAGGCTCGTCAGATTTCCGTTGCCGTCGTACCCGTACTGCGTCGTCTGCAGCTGCGCGCCGATGTCCTGCGAGAGACGGCTGAGCGCGTCGTAGGCGTGCGAGCGCGTCCGGTTGAGGGTATGAGACGGGTCATAGACATCCTCCCTGGTGCGGTTCCCGGCGGCGTCGAGCGTGTAGGTGATGTTATTCCCGAGGACGTCCGTGACGCTGGTCAGCCGGTGTGCGGTGTCGTAGCCGTAGGTCAGCGTGGATTTGTCCGGCAGGGTCAGCGTGATGAGATTGCCGGCGGCATCGTAGGCATAACCGGTGTGCTCGGTCCCAACCTTGCGGGACGTGAGCCAACCCCTTGGATCATAGGCGAGGGCTGTGACGAGCCCGTTGGGATCGCGCACGTTCTGGGGCCGGCCGTCCTTATCGTGTTTGGTGATCTTCGTAACCTGGCCTAGCGCATTGGTGACGGTGATGAGGTTCCCGGCCGCGTCATAACCGTAGCTGGTCACGTCCGTGACATTGGTGCGCGGCCCGTCCGCAGTCAGCACCTCACCCGTTCCGTTGTAGGTGTAGGTCCAGGTCCGGCTGGTGGGCGTCCCGACGCCACTGGTATCGCTAGCCGTGCGTGTCTGCAGGTTACCATTGCCATCGTAGCCGAAGACCATCGTCAGCTCTGGCGCCGTGATCTGCGCCGGCAGGTGAAAGGTCGGGTGATACGTAATCCCGGTCGTTCGTGCCTGGTTCGTTCCGGACGCTTCCGTGATGCTCGTCGGCTGACCGTGACTGTCGTTGACGTAGGTGGTCAGGTTGCCGTTCCAGTCGGTGCTGCTCGCTGTGTAGCCGTTGGCGTCATAGGTGAAACTACGAACCGCAGCGGCCGTGGTAGCGGTCGTCTGCCGGTCGATCTCCGTCACCTTGGGCACACCCTGAAGGGTGGCGAACTGGTAAACCTCCTGCTGTCCTAGCGCGTTGGTGACTGTCCGGCTGCCGTCGGTATCGTTGTAGGCAACCGTGGTGAGATCGGCGCCGCCGGCATGCTGGCTCAAGGTCCCACGGCCCGAGCCGTCATAGCTCCAGGTGGCAAAGCGGTTGCCGTTCTCGTCGACGATGCCGGTCAGCGCAAACGGGAAGGCTGCGTCCTCGTAGAGGTAGGTCTGCTGTGTGACCGGCTTGGTCGAATAGGCTACCCCCGTCAAGCGGTCCAGCACTCCCGCCGTGACGCCACTGGAGTCGTAGCTGTAGGTCAGCACCAACCCGCCCGGTGTGGTCACCGTTTGCAGCAGGCCGCTCTGATACGCGAACGCCAACTTTCGGCCGTATGAGTCGGTGACAGACGTCAGGACGTTCGAGGTGTAGGACAGGGTCTGTGTGTACCCGTCACGGGCCTCGATCGAGCTGAGCAGCGCCTTCCCCGTCCCGACCATTGTGTAGGTCTCCACCGTGTCGTCGCGATCGGTCAACGTCCAGGTTGTTCCGTTTTGTGTGAGGTTGAGATCAACGTCGCTGTCGCTGGTCCAGACGCTCCCCTGCAGGGAGAAGCTCAGGAGCTGTCCGTCAGCGCGCTCAGCGGTCGCGGTCGTCGCTTGATCGAGGGATGGAGATATCCGCAGATAGCGATCAAAGGTTGAGCGCCATCGCGCCCCAAGCGTTGCCGCGAGGCTCGTCGGCTCTCCCATACTATTGTAAAAGCGCGCGAACATTAGGGCATTCTCGCCTGCGCTTTGATAATCCGTGACTGGCTCATACACATTCCCGGTGCCGATTGTGATCGGCTCTCCAGCTTGGCAACCACCGCAGACATCGCAGGCGGCCCCGTTCGCCTTGTCGAGTGGATTCGTTGCCGGTGGAGGCGTCGTGCTGGGTGTCGGCGTCGGGCTCTTGTAGTTTTGGACCACGGCGTAGTCGACATCATCGATGAATACCCGATAGACAGTCGGGTTCGGCTTTGTTATAGTAAGCACCTGCACTGGAGCGCTTGGGAAATAGAATGTCGAAAATGACTCTGAGTTGGCAGTCTGTGTCGCTTGCCAAGCAATATTCCCCGAACTATCCAACCCGGTCATTGTTATATCCATACTGGTGCATTCCGGAATATCGACAAACACCTTCATGCTGGTAAATACTATGGCGAAGGTTTGAACCTTTGGGGACAACTGGAAGTCAAAGTAAAGTGAGCATGGCTCGAATACGGTATGAGAGGATGGCATGTCTATATATTGCTCGTCGCAGTTTACTAATTTGCCAGGCTCTGAGCCTACATCATGCCCTAATCCATTATTATTGGTCTGGAGCGTGCCATTGCATACTCTTATGTTGTTGTTGTAAATCTCGCATCCAGGTGATCCGCAACTGTGAGGGCCGTGATGCTCGAAATTGAGAATTTCTGCTATTGAGGCCGGCGCCGATCCGCAGAGTGCGATCAGCGCGGGGAGCAGGAGTGACACAATGGAGCCGAGGCGTGGGCGTCGTCGCCAGATTGGCGTGGTCGTGGCTTGACTTGGGTGTCGACGATTGAGGTATCGGTGAGCCGAGGCTGTTGCAAATGCGACGCGAAAAAGGCGGGCAGATCTCTTCATTGCGGTGGCCACGCATTGCGAAGGCATAAGTCCTCTCCCCAAAGTTTGGCTCTCTCTATCAGGCCACCCGCCCGGCGTCCACGCTCGGAGGCCAGGTGCCTCGTAGCAAAACAAACACCAGAATGGAGCCCTGAAACCGAAGGTGACACGCGCTTGCAGCGACGATGTCAACTTCACGTCTCTTCGCTGGCACTGGGTTGTCCGCAGCGTGAGGCTCTCGCATGAACGTGCTATCAACCGCCGGGAAACAGACCGAAAAACACCTCGAGCTGCCCGATGCGCTTGTAGTAATCGTATAGTTCACCACGCGTCATGCAGCCCCGCCCGCGCGGTGCGCGAGCTGGTTCGTTGAGTGGGATCGAGGGGTGCCGGAATAGGGTTGGGCTCATGACACGGCGGGATACTGCAAAGGGCACGGCGAGCGACATGGTGACGAAGGGCGCGGCCACGGCGAAGCCTTCCCGCTGTGTGGCAAACTTCAGGGATTTGAAGGCGCCATATGGTCGTCGCCGCGGGCGTGCGCCTAACGCGCCACGGCTCCTATCGTTCGCGGTCGGGCCGTCCTCGCTGTTGTTCGAGGGCACGTTGGTGCGCGGCCTGCTTCTGGAGTTGCCGGAACACCGCCGCGGCATCGCGGTGCTGTTCGAGATTGGCAGGCTCGGCGTCTCCAACAAGTAAACCCAGAACACTTTCGGCGAGGTCGGCAACGTCCGCACCGGCGTGCTCTGCGACGAAATCATCGGCTCTTGGCACGTTTCCATGGTGCGTTTTCGTCGTATCGGGGGAATGGTCGGGAAATGACCGCTGCTCGACGTTCACGTCGCTGACGGGAATGACCCTCGGCGCTCGCAGGCGGGGCGAGCGATCAGCGGCGAGCATCAGCTGCGCACGCGCCGCGGCGTCAACATCGGGAAGTGCCGTACGCTCGAACGTCGAGAGGAACTTGTGCGTTTCGGCGCGCGTATCGCCTGTCGTGCGTTCGTTCAGGAAGTAGACTGTGCCCTTGCGCGCCACGACCACCAATTCGCCCTCAATCAGTTTGGGCGGTGGCCGTCTTCCCTGCTTGAGACTGTCGGCCCGCTGTTGCGCGATCCGGTCGATGTCCTGTTGCGTAACACGCGCCAGAAAGAGGGTGCGGGCGTTCAGTCCGTCTACAAAACTTTGCGCGCTACTACTGAGGCTATAGGCTAGGCGGATCTCCCCAGCTGTCCTGTTCAGCTCAACCTTCGTGGGCTTCGCGGTCTGATCGTGGCGGGCAATGGTGAAGTCCACCACGATCGCATCCCGGCTGAGCGACTCGCGTTCAGCGTTGCGTTCGGCGATGGCGCGGTTGATGTCGCCGCGCTCGGTGTGGACCCCGCGGCGCTCCAGCTCGGTGGCTTTTTCGCCCATCTTGATCGTGGGCTCACGGTCGATCCCCTGCGCGGCGAGCGTACGAGCGTCGATCCGGTCGGGATGGCCCCAGCGTTCAAGATGACGGTTCGCATGCCGCGCCCAGCTCTCCCGCAACTCGCGCAGCACGGTCTTGCTGTTCAAGTCGCGCGGCTTGGTTTCCGAGAATCCGTCGGCATCGAGCGTTCGGGTCGTTACCAGAATGTGAGCATGGTAGTTGCGGCTGTCGCCTCTTCGGTGCGGCTCGTGAATCGCGACATCCGCCACCAGTCCCTTCCGGGTGAAGTTCTCCTTCACAAAATCTTCCACGAGGTAGCGCCGCTGCTCCGGTGTGAATTCATGGGGGAGGCTGACCTCGATCTCGCGCGCCAGCTGGGCGGTCGCGTGCCGGGTCGAGGTGTCCTCGATCCGTTCGACTTCGTTCCAGAGTCGTCCCCGATCACGCGCCCAGTCGGGCGCGTTCTTCGGGGCGTAGATGCCGGCGAATTCCACGCCCTGGCGCCGGCGGTAGTCCTTCACCTCACCGGTTCGTTCGTCAATCAATTTCTCGGCTGCCCGGTAGGCAGCCTTGGCCACGACGCTGTGGCCTTTGCCGCGGCTGACGATCGCGGCGTGCAGATGGTAAATTGCCATCGTCGCGTCCTCCTGCTGAGTGCGTTGATTCTTGGGTCGTGGCCCTCCCCGCTGGATGGCGGGAGGTGCCACGGTCGAGGCTGTCGCGCGGATGCAGACGCGCGGGTCGAGGAAGAAGCACCGACATTCCGGCACACCGTGCCGGAATGTATAAGTGCGCACTTCGTGAACTTTCTGATTCGGTCCAAACAATGTGACACTGTCGCGCAACATCTTGCCGTGTTACACGTTGAGTCTTTAACGGAAGGTTACTGCGTACATGCCCAAGAAGACTTCGATCGAACGACTGCTTGCTCTCAAAGAACGACAAGAACGACTCAGGACCCAAGTTGCCGCGCTAGAAGCACGCACCAAGGAACAACAGCGAAGAGAAGATACCCGCCGCAAGATCATCGTCGGCGGTGCTGTACTGGCACATGCTGCTTTGCATCCGGAATTTGCCCGGACGCTGCACGAGGTGCTGAAAGTCGCTGTTACCCGCGACATCGACAAGAACGCCGTGGCCGATTTGCTCGAGTCGCCCGCGGCCGTGTCGCCGCCGCGATAGTCTCTGGCTGACCGGCTGCTGGATCATTGGACGGAGGACACAGGTCAGCGATGTTCTCCGCGTCGGCGATGATGGCGCACGCCTCCAGGTATTCTTGGCCCTGCAGATAGGGGAGAGTGAACTCCGCGATCGCGAGCAGATCCGCGGGGGAGAAGGGCTCACAAGTCTTGCGGGAAAATTCGAGAAGGAGCGCGTGTGTTTCACGGGCTGTTTTCTCGACCTTCCTCAATCTGGCACGCTCGGCACGCGAGGTTGTATGGCGGATAGCCAGGCGTGCGCGGGCGGCGATGTTTTCCAATGTGTGCTGGAGTACGTGGAGCAATGCGGCGTTAGTCATGGTGTCCCCGTTGTTTGAAATGCCCGCGGCGGCTGCGCCGCCGCGGTACTGTTCAGGCCGGCATGCTGCCGGCCGCCCCCCTCCCGTCCCCCCAAAGGGGGGAGGCGGATATTTTTCTACCGAAATGATGGCAGAGCGTTTGGGCTGCCTGTCACGCCCGCTCCTTCACCCCGAAGAGCTGAGCGAACATCTCAGCGAAGGTTGGTTCAAGCGGCACACGAATTCCGTCGTGAACGGCGGCAGGCGCCGGTGCGACGCCGCGCCGCTTGGTCTTGTGGAGATTCACGCCCAAGTCCTTGCGTTTCGGATCGTTGAACCAGGAGAGCTTCCGG
Source organism: uncultured Binatia bacterium (SeqCode) (assembly GCA_964611965.1). Classification (GTDB taxonomy): domain Bacteria; phylum Desulfobacterota; class Binatia; order HRBIN30; family HRBIN30; genus CAZTDK01. Next base: position 7,566 of record CAZTDK010000144.1, read on the forward strand.
CCGCGGATCGGGTTGGAGTTTTCGATGAAGACGATTTGCCGGCCGTTGCGCAGAACCATCAGCTCGTCAGGATAGGCAAGCTTACGTTGCACGACGTCCCGCGTGTAGCCATTGCTGGCCGTGGTCCCTGTCGTGCTGCTGCCGGCGCCATTGGCACCGCCGGTGGTTGAGCTGAAGACGCGTGCGATCGTATTGCTGAAGGACAACTTCTCCATGGTGGTAACGCCGCACAGGCTTGAGAAGTATTCAGCCGTCGCGCGGTCCCGACTTCCAAAGCTTTGAAGAACGCCGGAGTTTGCGACAAAACTCTGCCATCCCTTGCCGTAGATTCTCTCAAGCTGGGAGACGTCTTGGACGATACCCCAGAGCTGCATCCCGAAACCCGCCATCAGGCTGTAGGCCTGGGCCACCATCGTGAGCCTTCCCAGGGCGGGCAGCTCGTCCAGCAGGAACAGAATGGGCTTCTCAGGAATGGTTTCGACATTCCTGGCGTTTACGGTAATCGCCTGCTGGACAAGCAGCCGTAACCATCGGGAGAAGGTGGCGAGCCGGTCCGCCGGCAGGAACAGATACACCGTCATCTTGCTGGCTTTCAGATCCTCGAATTGAAAATCCGAATAGCTGAGACTCTTGCGAACCGCCGGGCTGTCGAGGAAGTGGGTGTGCGACTGCAGAGAAGCCAGCACCCCCTGGCGCAGTTTGTCCTCTTTGGAGATGGTCCGGGCTGCCGTACTCTGCACGATCGGGTTATGGCTTACGGCCATACATCCGAGGATCTCGGCGAGCTGATCGGTATCGGAGATGATGACGTCGCGGACGCGTCCGAGCGTCCGACGTTCGGCTTCCGCCGGATCGAACGCCACGTAGAGGATGACGCCCATCAGAAGGGCTTTGGCTTCATCATCCCAGAACGGATCGCCGTTGCCCTCGCGCGGCGTGACGATCGAGTCGGCCAGGATCATGGCGTTCTCGCTGCTGTTGGCCTCGTCGGCAGCGATCCAATCCAGGGGATTAAAGCGGGACGGCGGAAGATCGGTAATCCCCCAGGGATCGACGACATGAACCTTCTGTTTGAGGCCGGGGATGCTGGCGTTGCCGTCGCCTCGCCGAAGCGACGTGATACGTGCGTTCTCCCCTTTGGGGTCGATAACCAGGGCGCTCCCCGTGTAGGAAAGAAGATTCGGAATGATGGCCGACGTTCCCTTGCCGGAACGCGTTGGCGCAATCGTGAGTAAGTGGCGGTCGCCGGTATAGCGCAGGGGATGTGCCTGGCCGTCGGCGTCGAAGCTGCCCAGGAAGAACCCCTCCTCACCAATCCAGTCATTTTCCTGAAGATGCGCGAGAGTGGCCCACTCGGCGCTGCCGAAGGTCGTGTCGCGGCCGAGCGGCATACGCGGCAGCCGAAGCAGGGCGTATGCAATGGCGAAACCGACGATGAACAGTTCGGCGCTCAACAGCGTCGAACTCGTCAGGGCGAATGCGACGGCGAGCGCCGTCGCAGCCACTAACCAGAGGAAGCGGCGCAGCGGTTTCGCGCGTTCGCTGAAAAACGCGCCGAGGGTCGCACCCAAGGCGAGCGACAGAACCCACATTCCAAGGTTCGACCAGAAGCTCTCCTGGTACATGGGCTGCGGGCTTGCCCAGCGCCCATAATTTTGGGCGTGGGCGGCGGCGGCGAGCGCGAAGGCATGAATCCACGCGCTCAAGGTGAGCCCCGTGAGTCGGGGCGGAGAATTCGAGATAGTGTTGCTTGTTTCGGTCATGGTGTTTTCTCCTTGATCTGAAAAGTGGTGTTGTCGTGTTGCGATCGGACGTGACGTTGCTTTAGCGAGCTACCGACTGCTCCGATCAAGCGTCGGTGTGTTGTGACTGCGGTGGAGCCCGCGCGGTCGTTCGGCGGCGTCGAGACGTTGATCAATCTTACGGTCGAACGAGTCGGCGACAGCCTTGGACTGAAGCGCATATTGCCGGTACAAATCGGCCTTGGCGTCACTGCCCGCTGTGTGGCGCCCCCAATGGTCGAGCACGGGTTCCGGTTTCAGGTTTTGTGGTGCGGGTACGGGGGCGTTGCGCGACCTGATCTTCATCTCGGTGAGCTGCGCCAGACGCTGGTCATGGTTGGCCCGCTGCTCCTGGGCGACCTCGATCAGCTTGACGGTCCTGGCATGCTGAAGTTTGAGGATGTCATACTTGGCGGAGCGATCCGTTAGATTGGCGATGCGTTCGGCACGGATCTGCTCAGCGCTGTTCGGTCTCGCCGGCGCGGCACTGTTTAACGCTTGCGTCATTGCGCGCGTTTCGCCGTGGATGGCGTGACGTAGGTCAGCGGGGGAAAGTCCCGCTGGCCCCCTGCGGGGGCAGCGGGACCCCCGTTAGCCTACTTGCCCTCCTTCTTGGTCCAGTTGAACTCGTTTATCCGGGCCTGGTACGAGGCGTCGGACTCATTCTTGTGTTGCGAGGACGCTGTCCCGCCCATGCGGGCCTCTGTGGCGCCCGCGTTTTTTGAAGCTTGCTGATCGAAGGTTCCCGTTGAGGGGTTAAGGAATTTATCGAGAAGCGACATTGTTACTCCTGCTGGTTTCCATTCGTTTGAAATTTCATCCGACAACTACCAGAGGCCTCCATGAGAATGTGGAGCTACGGCGGATGGCTTCGCACGGTGCGAGGGTGAAGCCTGCCATGATTTGAAGCTACGCGCCGGGTGAAGGCACAGGGGATTCGCCCAAGGGCAACGTGCAAAGCTGGGAGGTGAAACGAACCGCTCGCGCTTTCTTGCGGTCTGGAAGCCGTGTCCATACGATATGCGATCTAGAAGATATATCGCATGGAAATGATATGCAAGGTGCAAACTAAGAAAATCGCATGCCGGCGGCGAGGAGCATTTGGTGTTCTACGGCTCGTGGCCGCAGGGAATGTCCGCTCAGGAAGGGGCGTGGGTCGCAGCGGGGACTCGCCGGCGTTTCGTCGGAGTAACGCTAGCGTGGTGTGTCTTCTTCAATTCGCTTGCAAGGCGGGTTAGCGATGTGATCGTTGGCTCGACGGCGCCGATTTCCCAGAGGCGAATGGTGTTCGGCTTGACGTTGGCGAGCTGAGCCAGTTGTTCGCGGGTGAGATTGAGATTTTCGCGAAGGTGACGATAGTCGATCGCTCGGACCGCCTGGATCA
>CAZTDK010000145.1:0-10703 GCA_964611965.1 uncultured Binatia bacterium (SeqCode)
ACGCATCGACCGCAAACTGAACGAAATCGACCAGCGCCTGGGCGAATGGCGCGACAAGGAAATCGCCAACCGCCTCAAAATCCTCCGCATCACCCTCTGGGCCAGCGTCATCGTCGGAATCGTTTCCCTCATCTACGCCTGGCTGAAGGTTTATTTCCTGGCGTGAATCAATTTTGCCCTTATCTGTGTGCATCTGATTTTCATCTGTGGCTAAAAGTATTTCTTCTTTGCGTCTTCCTTTGCGCCTTGGCGCCTTTGCGTGAGTCTTCTCTGTAGCGCTTTTCGGATCGGTTATTCTTGCGGGCTCTGCGTCTCGGCGTGAGGCATCTTGGGGTTGCCGGCACGCAATTCGCGCGGCAACGGGAACGTGACGTTTTCCTCGGCCGCCTGCAGGGTGCGCACCTCGGGAAAGCCCAACGCCTGCAGGCGTGCGACCGTATCCTCTACCAGTAACTCGGGTGTCGATGCGCCCGCGGTCACACCCACAGTGAGCCGCCCGGCCAGCCACGTCGGATCGATATCTTGCGCAGCATCGATCAGGTGCGCCGCGACCCCTTCGTTCTTCGCGACCTCAACCAGGCGGTTGGCGTTGCTCGACGTCGGCGAGCCGATGACCAGCACGAAGTCGCTGTGGCGTGCCAGCTCTTTCACTGCCATTTGCCGGTTTTGCGTGGCGTAGCAGATGTCGTCCTTCGGCGGCGTGCGCGCGCTGGGAAAACGGCGGCGGATAGCCTCGACGATGGCGCGCGTATCGTCCATCGACAGGGTCGTCTGCGTGACGACGGCGATACGTTCGGGGTCGCGAACCTGTACCCGGTCGACGTCCTCGACGGTCTCGATCAGATGCATCCGCTCCGCCGCATGCCCCAGCGTGCCGATTACCTCGACATGGCCGCGGTGGCCGATCAGCAGGATCTCGAAGTCTTCGCGGGCATACTTCAAGGCTTGCAGGTGCACCTTGGTGACCAGCGGGCAGGTGGCGTCGATGACCCGCAGTTGGCGGGCGCGCGCGTCCTCGCGCACCGACGGCGCCACGCCGTGGGCACTGAAGATCAGCAGACTGCCCGGCGGTACGTCGGCGAGGTCTTCAACGAAGCGGGCGCCGCGGGCGCGCAGTTTGTCGACGACGTAGCGGTTGTGGACGATCTCGTGCCGCACGTACACCGGCGGGCCGTGCCGCTCCAGCACCAGGTCGACGATCTCGATCGCATACGACACCCCGGCGCAAAAGCCACGCGGGTTGGCAACCAGGACGGTGCGTGCGGACGGTGCAGTCATGTCTGTGTCAACATTGGCACGGGTGCGCGCCGGCCACAAGCTGCGCAGCCTGTCGGACCTGTCGGACTTGGAACGCTAGAGCGACCCAACGGGGAGCGGCCCATAGAAAGGCGCCGGCCGCAGGCCCCTATGCCGACCCAGCCACCGGGCACATGGTCGCGCGTAGCCGGCACCGCTCTTCGTACGCACGGCGCGCAATCTGCGCGTCACGCACGAAGTACTCCAACTCGTTGAGCAGCAGCGCTTGGGGACCATCGCACAACGCCTGTTCCGGCTTCGGATGGAAATCAACCAACACCATGTTGGCTCCGGCGATGATGCCTTGGGCGGTGACGTGCATGATGTCGAGGATATCGTCCGATGCAACGTCCTTCTTGCCCACGGAGTGCGACGGGTCGATACACACCGGCAGCCGCGTCAGCCGTCGCACCGCGGGGACGTGGCCGAAGTCGACGAGGTTGCGATGCGGATCACCGAGATTGGTCTTCATGCCGCGCAGCCCGAAGACGATATGACTGTTCCCGCTGTTGGCGACGTACTCACAGGCATTCAGCGATTCGTCGAGCGTGATCCCCATGCCGCGCTTGAAGAGCACGGGAAATTCCTGTTGCTGGCCGACCGCCTTGAGCAGCTCGAAATTCTGCGCGTTGCGCGTACCGATCTGCAACATCACCCCGGTCGGCTTCCCCGCGGCCGCGAGCGCCTCGCGGATCTCGACGATGTGCGACTCGTGGGTGATCTCCATGGCGATGACCTTGATGCCGTACTTCCCCGCCAGCTCGAAGACGAACGGCAGACACGTCTTGCCGTGACCTTGAAAGTCGTACGGACTGGTGCGTGGCTTGTACGCCCCCGCGCGCGTCGTCGTCAGCCCGACGCCCTGCAAGGCCGCGAACATGGCTTCGACGTTCTCGCGTGTGTCGACCGCGCACAGACCGGCGAAGATGTGAAAATCATCTTGGCTGAAGCGCACGCCGTTGTACTCGAACCCCAGCGCTTCGGCCTGACCCGCGTGGCGGCCGATAGAGCGATAGCGCTCGCGGATGCGGATCACCTTCTCGACCGCGGGAAATTCCTCGAAAGGCTCCTGCGGGAGCGTTGCGGTCGAACCCAGGAGGTAGACCTCTGTCAGAACCCGCGTGGCCCCCTGGATCTTGCGCGCCACCGCCTGGACATCGGGGAACCGCTTCGCCATGCGAATGACCTGCGCCACCTCGGGCGACTCGGGGAGAATGTCTGCCTTCATCACGATGATCATGGCGCCTCAGTTTAGCAGCCTGTCGGACTTGGTACTATGCGGCAACCAACGGGAGCGGCCCATAGAAAGACGCCTGGCCCAGCTGCTTGACGGAGGCTGTACGGGAGCGGTAGGGCTTGAGCATGCGCACACCTCACGTCGATATATGGTTGAAGGTCGCAGCCCTTGTTGCTCTTTCGTTTGCCGTGCTGACACCAGCGCACGCTCTTTGTCCCGGTGACTGCAACGGCGATGGGCTCGTCACGGTCGATGAAGTCATCCGCGGGGTGAACCTCGCCTTGGGCTCGGGGACGTACCGCACCTGTCCGCCGGTCGACACGAACGGCGACAGCGAGGTGACGGTAGACGAGTTGGTGACGAGCGTGAACCAGGCACTGAACGCCTGTCCGGCCAGCGTCGCCGTCTACCGCGCCCCGGAACAGGCTGCACCGGCGGGGCCGCTCGACAACGGCCGCGGTGTGCTGCCGAGCGGACGGCGCATCGCACCGGCCGGCACGCAGATTCCGACGGAGACCTTGCCGCTGAACGTCGCGCTCACTGCCGATGGCCGGTTCCTCGTGGTGACCAACGACGGCGCCGACCGTGCCGACGGGAAACAGTACGTACAAGTTGTCGACACGCAGACGCTAGCGGTGACGAAAACCCCAGTGCCACACTTCTTCGGCCTCGCGGTGACCGCGAGCGGTGATCGCGTATTCGTCGGCAGTGACAACGACAGCGGTCCCGACCGTATCGACGCGCTCGATCTCGGCAATGGGACCCTCAGCCTGGAGAGCCAACCGGTGGCCCTCTTTCCCGATGCAACCTTTCCCAGCGGCCTGGCGCTCAGCCCCGACGGCACACACCTCTATGCAGCCGGCATGCGCAGCAACACGTTCATGTCGATCGATCTCGCCAGCGGAATGGTATACCCGGCCGACGCAAAGGTCGGCAAGCTCCCGTTCCAGGTCGTCGTATCGGCCGACGGCACGCGCGCCTACGTATCGTCGTGGGGCCTCAACGGCGGCGCCGGCAGCCCGGGCGATACCATTCCCGCGCCGCTGCCGCCGCTCGACCCCAACGGAGTGCAACGCTCCTCGGTTGCCGTCGTCGACTTGAGCAACCCGGATGCGCCGCACTTCGTGCGCTACATCCCGATTGCGCGCAGTGTGAAGATCGACAACAAAATCGTCTACGGCGGGAGCCATCCCAGCGCCATGCGCTTGAGCCCCGACGGCGCGCTGCTCTACGTCACGGCCAGCAACGTCGACCTGCTCGAGGTGATCGATACGGCGACCCTGAAGGTCACCGACGTGCCCCTCAACGTCTTCAATCTCGGCCCGTTGCCGCAGCAACCGGTCGGCCTGGACCCCAATGCCTTGGCGGTCAGCCCCGACGGGCGCCGGGTCTACATTGCCGACGCCGGCATCAACGCCGTGCAAGTGGTCGACGTCGACGCGACGGCGCGCACCTTCACGCACGCCGGCTTCATCCCGACCGGCTGGTTTCCGAGTGCCCTGGCACTCAGCACCGACGGTAAGCGCCTGTACGTGGCCAACGGCAAGGGCAACGGCGTCGGACCCAACGGCGGCGCGGGCTTTCCCACACTGCCTAGCTACTACATCGGAGCCCTGCTGAAGGGCTCGATCTCGGTGATCGATGACGTTGACGAACTGACTGGCGACGATCTCCGCCCCTGGGAGACGGAGGTCATCGCCAACAACGGCTTTGGCGCCACCGACGTGCAATGGGTGGATGGCACGCCCGACGCGGGCCAGGTGCAACGCGGCAATCCGGTGCCCATCGAGTTCGGCAGCGGACCCTCCGATCAGATCAAGCACGTGGTGTTCATTTTCAAGGAAAACCGCACTTACGATCAAGTTCTCGGCACCCTGCCGGGCGGCAACGGCGATCCCTCGCTCACCGACTTCGGCCCGGACGTGACGCCGAATACGAATGCCATCGCCGCCCAGTTTGCTACGGGTGACAACTTCTTCAACGATGGCGAGGTGTCCGAAACCGGGCACGATTGGGCCGATCAGGCGAACTGCACCGATTTCATGGAGAAGATGTGGCCGCCCAACTACGACCGCAATCTGCCCAGCGATGTGCTGGACTACGGGCAGGAGCGCTTTGCCAAGGGCGGCTTCATCTTTCAATCGCTCGAACAGCAGGGCATTTCGTTCCGTGTCTACGGTGAGACCATGGGGCTGCTGTCACGCTTCGCCGCCGGCATCAACGGTGGCGGAGTCGGCAGCCTGGTATTCCCCGTGACTACGGCGTTCAAGGGGTTTCCGACCGTCGACGACATCTTCACCATCGTCAACGGCAACATTGAGACCCTGCGCGCGCGCGGCGTCGATGTCGATCTCCTGAGCAGCACCGTGTGGCCGAATCAGATGCTGACCTTCCCGATGAACATCCTCTCGAGCTTCATGGACACCCAGCGGGCCGCGCTCTTCAAGGGTGAGCTCGACGGCTTTTCCGCCGCGGGGACGCTGCCAACCTTTCTGTTCATTTGGCTGCCCAACGACCACACCTTCGGCGCCAGCCACACCGATCCGACGCCGCGCAGCGCCATCGCCGACAACGACGCGGGCATGGGGATGGTCATCGACGCGCTCAGCCACAGTCCCTTCTGGCGCGACATGGCCATCTTTGTCAGCGAGGACGATCCGCAGGGCGGACAGGACCACGTTTCGGCGCATCGAACCATTAGCTTGGTGGCCAGTCCGTACGTCAAACACGGCTACATCTCGCACGCGCACCAGTCGAGCATGAGCATGACGAAGACGATGGAGTTGTTGCTCGGGGCCCGGCCGCTGACCCAATTCGATCGCTATGCGACCGACATGCGCGACTACTTCACTAGCACGCCGGATCTCACACCCTACACGGCGCTGCCGCGGACCTTTCCACCGGAGACCAACCCGGCGGCGGCGGCGGCGCCGAATCGTTACCTGCGCCGCGCCGGGGAGCTATCAGCGAGCCTCAATCTCAGCAAGGTCGACGAGGACGGCGACGACATGGCGCGCATCCTCACGTTGGTGCACATCGGCGAGCGCGTAGAGCGCCAGAAGGCCCGTGCGGTGGCCATCACCCTGGCAGCGCTCGCCAGCTTGATCGCCGCCGGCGCGGTGCTGGGGCGAAGGCGTGTGGCGGCGCACGCCGCGTCCACCTGACCCTGGAGTGATGGAAGAAAGCATGCGCGCAGAGGCCGCAGAAATCCTAAGATTTTTCTCACCATGCCGCCAAAGACCAACCGCATTTGGAATGCGCTTGAATAGCAACCTCGTGGATCGCCTTCTGCGCTCTCTTCTCTGCGTCTCTGCGCCTCTGCGCGAGAATCTCTTGTCACTTTGGGTCTAGCCGCTATTGATGGTAGCCAATGCCGTCCCTCGACCAGCTACTCGCCAACAACCGCCGCTGGGCGGCGCACATGACTGCGGAAGACCCCGAATTCTTTCGGCGTCTCGCCCGCCAGCAGGCTCCGCAGTTTCTGTGGATCGGCTGCGCCGACAGCCGCGTCCCCGCGAACGAGATCGTCGGCCTGCTGCCGGGTGAGATCTTCGTGCACCGCAACGTGGCGAACGTCGTCGTGCACACCGACCTCAATTGCTTGTCGGTAATCCAATATGCCGTGGAAGTCCTCCAAGTGCGCACGATCATCGTGTGCGGCCACTATGGCTGCGGCGGCGTGCAGGCAGCGATGCGTGCCGAGCCGCTCGGCCTCATTGACAACTGGCTGCGGCACATCAAGGATGTCTACGAAGCGCATCGTGATGCGCTCGACGCGCTTCCCGACGCGGAACGTCGCGCCGCTCTCCTGTGCGAGCTGAACGTGCTCCATCAAGCCGCCAACGTCTGCTACACGACGATTGTCCAGGACGCCTGGCGACGCGGGCAAACCCTCGCCGTGCACGGCTTCGTGTATGGGCTTGACGACGGCCACCTGAGGGCGCTCGACTTTCACGTCAGTGGGCCGGAAGAGCTGCCGTCGATCTACCAGATCGACGCCGCCCCCCATCGACGGTAAGCACGGACCGGCGGCCGGCGTCTTTCTATGGACCGCTCCCCCCTTCGGGGAGCCTCAGGGCAGGATTGGTCGCTAGGACCTGCGGTCGGCTTCCTTTCTATGGCCCGCTCCCCGTTGGGTCGCTGCACACGTCCAAGTTCGACAGGCTGCTAGGGGCTGCCAGGAGCCAGCCTGTTGCATGCGAATGGAAGCTGTTGCTCGCCGCGTAGAGGTCGTGCGATGGGCACCGCATAGCGAGCCAACGGCGAGCGGTCGCGGAGAAAGGACCGCCGGCCGCAGGTCCTACCAGGTCTCTGGCGCGAACATGGCGTCGAGCTTGGCAGCGCGGCGACGCAGGAACTCGCGTTGCTCCGGGTGCGTCAAGATGTAGAGGTCGTTGCGCTCGATGGCGCGCACCACCCGTCGGCCCACTTCTTCTGGCGGGATGGTCCCGCCCTTCATCTCCGCTGCCGACGGCAGCACGGCTTGCTCGCCGGCGTTGCGGAGCTCCGGCGGCCGCATGCGCACCGAGTTTTCGTTGATTTTGGTGGCAACGATCATCGGGCACAGCACGCTGACACCGATACCGGCCGGCTTGAGCTCGCGCTGCAGTGCTTCGGTGAGCCCGACCACGGCGAACTTCGACGCGCAATAGGTGCCGAGCCACTGCATGCCGACCAGCCCGGCCATCGAGGCGGTGTTGACGATGTGCCCGCCGCTGCCTTGCTCGAGCAGCCGCGGCACGAAGGTCTCGACGCCGTGCACGACACCCCAGAAGTTGACACCCATGGTGAACTGCCAGTCGCGGTGTGTCGCGTTGGCAATCAACCCAAAAGTAGCAACGCCGGCGTTGTTGCAGACAAGGTGCACGGCGCCGAAACGCCGCACCGCGGCGTCAGCCAGGGCCTGAACGTTCTCCAGCTTGGTGACATCGGTGGGAACTCCCAGCGCCTGCACGCCGCTGGCCGTCAGCGTGTCGACGGCGCCCCGCAGGGCCGCCTCGTCGAGATCGGCGAGCACCACCCGCGCCCCACGCGCCGCGAACGCGTGCGCCATTGCCATACCGATTCCACCGGCGCCACCGGTGATCACCGCCACTCGGTCCTTGAATGGATCCATTGTGCGTCTCCTGTGTCATCGAACCGAGTAGCACCTGCGCCCAGAGCATGGAAGCTCGTCGCTCGCCTCGACTCCGAGATTCGTCCGTCCATCTCGCGTCCGCAGCGCCGCCACGGTAGCATGGCCGCCATGAACGCCACTCCGGAAATTTACGGCTCATGCGCTACACGCTTTGCGGAGGTGCGGCGCGCCTTCACCGTGAACTTTCGTGAGCACGGCGAGCTGGGCGCGGCGGTGGCGGTGGCGATCGACGGCACACCGGTCGTCGATCTCTGGGGCGGATGGAGGGACCGATCGCGGTCGCGCGGCTGGCAGCGCGATACGCTGGTGAATGTCTTCTCCGTGGGTAAGGCAATGGCCGCGCTGTCGCTGCTCATCCTGATGGAGCGCGAGCGGATCGATAGCCACACGCTGGTGGCACGCTACTGGCCGGAGTTTGCCGCGCAGGGGAAAGGCGGCATCACCGTTCGCATGCTGCTCGGCCACCGCGCTGGGTTGCCCGCCATTCGTCACGCGTTACCGGATCGCGCCATGTACGATTGGGCGCACATGACCTCCGCGCTCGCCGCGGAAGACCCGTGGTGGGAGCCCGGGCAATTGCACGGCTATCACGTGAACACGTTCGGCTTTCTGGTCGGTGAGTTGGTGCGCCGCGTCAGCGGCACGAATATCGACGCGTTTTTCCGGAACGAGATCGCCGCGCCGCTAGACGCGGATTTCCACTTTGGCATCGGGCCGGAGCAGGACCCACGGGTTGCCGACTACTACTTCGCGGAGCAGCCGCCGCGCATCGTCTCCGACACAGACGATGCCGAGCGACGACTCCTCTTGGGCTGCATTTACAGCAATCCGCCGGGCATCATCGGCCTCGGTACCGTCAACAGCCGTGAGTGGCGGGCGGCGGTAATGCCCTCCACCAACGGGCACGCGACCGCGCGCGCGGTGGCGCGGATCTACAGCGCGCTTGCTTGTGGCGGTGTGGTGGACGGGATCCGGGTCCTGCAGCCGGAGACGATCGCGACCGCGACCGCAGAGGTGTCCTGTGGGCCGGATGTCGTCCTCGGACGTCCTTCGCGTTTCGGCCTGGGTTTCCAGCTCACGCAACCCGAACGTCCGCTCGGCCCGAACCCGCACAGCTTCGGCCACTTCGGTGCCGGGGGTGCACTCGGCTTCGCCGACCCCGATGCACGGTTGGCATTCGCCTACACCATGAACCGGGCGGGACCACGGTTTCAGAGTCCCTGCACGCGAGCCCTGGTAGATGCGGCGTACGCGTCGCTGTAGTTCGTTGTTTGCTGGGCAAGGAAATATCTGGGGTACTTAATGACTAGTAGAAATGATCATTGAACAATGTATTTCGTGTCTCGAGTATTCTCCTTGCCCGCGCCGTACCTTCCATTTTCACCACCACCCGGCTAAGAGCCGCGCCATGGACCTTTCGTACTCGCCGCAAGAAGAGAGCTTCCGCGCCGAGCTGCGTGGCTGGCTCGAAAAACACCCGCCGGGACCGGAGCCGCAACATCTGGACGAATGGGTGGCATACGGCAAGGCGTGGCAGCGCCAGCTCTACGAAGCCGGTTGGTGCGGCATCGCTTGGCCGCAGGCATACGGCGGGCGCGGTGCGACGCTGATCGAGCAATGCATCTTCCAGGAGGAAATGGCCCGCGCCCGCGTGCCGCTGCTCATCAACCTCGCCGGCTTGACCATGGGCGGGCCGGTGCTCATCGCCCACGGCACCGAAGCGCAGAAACAGCGGCACCTGCGGGCCATCCTCGCGGCCGACGAGGTCTGGTGCCAGGGATTCTCCGAGCCCAACGCCGGCTCGGATCTCGCCGCCCTGAAGACGCGGGCCGTGCTCGACGGCGACGACTTCGTCGTCAATGGCCAGAAGGTGTGGACCAGTTTTGCGCGCTACGCCGACTGGTGCATGCTCCTAGTGCGCACCGATCCGGATGCCCCAAAGCACAAGGGCATCAGCTTCCTGCTCGCCGACATGCACAGCCCCGGCATCAGCGTGCGGCCGCTCAAGCAGATCAACGGCGACGATGACTTCAACGAAGTGTTCTTCGAGGAGGTCCGCGTGCCACGCGCGAACGTCATCGGTGCCATCAACGGCGGCTGGGACATCGCCATCACCACCCTGATGCACGAGCGCGCCACGCTCACCTTCAGCCGCCAGCTGCAGTCGCGTGTCGCCCTGAGCGACATGCTCGCCCTGGCGCAGCGCTGGCCGCGCAACGGCCGACCGGCGAAAGATGATCCCGTCGTGCGCCAGCAGCTGGCCCACGCGCTAATCGAGAGCGACGTAATCAAGTATACCGCGTACCGCAGCCTGACGAAGACCCTACGCGGCGGTGTACCGGGGCCCGAGGGATCGATCGAAAAGCTCTTTTGGAGCGAGATGTACCAGCGCATATTGGAGGTGCCGCTGACGATCCAAGGACCGTACGCCCAGCTGATGAAGGGCTCCCCGCGCGTCCCGAATGGTGGGCAATGGCCGCACCTGATGCTGTACTCGCGAGGGCGCACCATCGCCGCCGGCAGCTCGGAGATTCAACGCAACATCATTGCCGAGCGCGTGTTGGGCCTGCCACGCGGTGGCTTGCCGCTCGGCGGGAAATGACCGAGCTTGTCCGTTGGATGGTACCGGGTCTGGTTCTGGTCGCACCGCTGCATCTCCTCCTGACCCGCTGCGGCGTCACGCCACCGTGGCCACTGTTGGCGTCGGCCGCGTTGCCGTTCGGGTTCGTGTTACACCAGATAGTGCGCTGGCGCTTCGAGGCACACGACAATGGCTTTCGCAGTCCGCAGCGCGCTGCCCTGGCGCTGATCATCAAGCGTGGCAATCTCAGCCAGCGGCTGGACCGCGGCGACCTTGCCTATCAGATCTACGAGACCGTCTTCTATCAGCGGCCGGAGTGGCAGGCGATCCGCGACCACGCACATCGGTGCCAGGATCAGCGGTTTCTCAGCAGCAGCGTCGCACTGGCGTGTGCCGCCGGCACGGTCCTCAGCCTCCTGGGCGTGGGTGCGCAACCGTCACTTGCACTGCTG